>DAIDAB010000071.1 GCA_027310845.1 bacterium
GGGACTTTTTTGTCGTCCTTTGGGCGGAATACATCTGCTCTCAGAATTACTCGGTCGTCCATTGTTATCCCGACGTCGCGTTCAATTATCATGTCGACTGGATTCATTTTCTTGTCGTCCTTGCCTTTGCTGACATGCTCTTTCCAGGAACTATGAAAAAAGTTTCGCATGTCGTATGCATTATCATCAAGACGAACAGAGGGTTTCTTTCCATCTCTTATCAAAAAAGAATGCAAAACGAGCAAGGCCAAACAGAGCTTGGAAAAGCCTCGTCGGTGAAAAAAGCGGCTGGTTGCACAAACAAGAAGAAATTTTTCTATATTAATCAATAAGTATGGAGCATACAATCGAAGGATGACAATCAGGATTCACCGTCATGATCTGTTGACCTCCGTGTGAGAACGTGCAACCTTGTTGGCGTGTGATGATTGTGGCAAAGGTCCTTGGATAGGTAGGCAAAATTCATGTTCCAAATTCAATTAGAATATATCTCATACAATCTCTCAATAGTCTGAAATGGAAAATCTCTCGGAAATCCTTGCCGATCTAGAACCGGCAAAGAAGGTCAGACAGAGCCTGAAAGTGGTCGGAAGGACTGTCTATTGCTACGCATGCTCCAGAGAGGACAAGAATTCGAGAGAAATTGCGAGTTTCTACTGCCCATGCGGGTCTTTTGTCTGCGTGAACCACCTGCTCGAGCACACGTGCCTTCTTTCTTCTAGCTTGGAATACACTGATGATCTTCTCGCATCGCTATCTTAAGCCTACCCGCTCCTCCAGCGAGCATTGATTTAGCCACGATCAATCTTGGAAAAAAGTGGCTCGCTTCGTAGAGTACCAAAGCACGTATGGACTATTCCTCTATTCTAGTTTTCGAGGACATTGATCTCTTCCGCCTTTGCGGTGAACCCTATTTTCCTATGTGTTCCGTCGCAATAGGGCTTCTTCCCAGACCCACCGCATCTGCACAGTGCAGCGAATATGTTGCCGTCAATTACTACTAGATTCGGACCGTTCTCGCTTGATTTGATTGTTACTTTCGTCATGAATTTGACGAATCCACAAGAGCGGAAATAAATTTTCCTCAAAATCACAACGGTAGGCGAACTGCCCCCGCCCGTGAAACCTATGCGGAGAGTTCGCCATGATTTCTTGCCATGTCAGTCTGGGCGGGGAGAACAAATTGAGACCAAAGAGGGCACATCTAAGGAATCATGCCAAACTCAACAAAGAAACGGACCGAATTTTGGAATTCGGCAACATTAGGAGTGATTCGGATGGCAATCACCTGAAAAAGAATGCTGAATCGAGGTCGTCCGCAAGATTCACATCATGGAAGACTATGGTTTAGGGTTGAAAGAGGATGGTTTTCTATTCCCTCCTAGTCTCCGTCTCCCTCTTCGTGCTCGCGGGCACCATAGCCTATATCTTCCTCTGTGGATTCATCTGGGGCGCTGGCTTTCAGCCCACCCCTACGAAGGAAATAGATCGCGCAGCCGCTCTTCTTGATCTCCATGAAGGAAGCCTAGTCTTAGATCTCGGGAGCGGCACGGGAACAGTGCTAATCAGGCTTGCAGAGAAATTCGGAGCAAGATGCATCGGATTCGAGATAGATCCTCTCAAAGTCTGGTGGAGCAGACTTAGAATTCGAATGAAAGGCCTGCCGGAGAGGATCGAAATTCGAAGAGAGAATCTTCTCTTTGCTGATATATCAAATGCTGACGTCGTCTACGTTTTTCTTTCGAACGATACAAAGATCATGAAGCGTCTTGAGGTAAAGCTACTCAATGAGATCAAACACAATGGGAAGGTCGTTTCTTTCGTTCACAGGTTTAAAGAATGGGAGTCTGAATTCAACGAAGGTAGATTGTATGTCTACTCTCCTTCGATGCAAAGAATGGAACGCCTAACCTGATCGTTGTATGGCGCTTTCACAACGGCAATAACGGGCTATTCGATGCTGATTTGATCAATCAAATTGGCTATCTTGGTGACTCTTTCTATTTCCACAAGAGGCTTCATGAATTCTCTCTCGAGATAACTTGGAACCGCTCTTGCTGGCAATTTCTCTATCACAAGAGCGTCAAAGATCGCGCAGCGAAGATTTCTTCTGTTCAGTTCAATCGTCTGTTTGTCAGGCAGGAGATCCAGTTCAGCACGACTAAGCGGTGCGCCGAGCCTTCGCAATCTGCGAAGCTCATTGATGAAGGCTTTTCCATGCATGTCCTGAGCTATATGAGATAATTTTGCATGCGCCATTTCATGAGTTAGTGTCTGCAGAGTTGCCCTATTAGAGATTCCTTGTCTAATGAAGATCTTCCTGTCCTTGCTTGAACAATAGCCAGCATAGCCGTGACCAAAGTTCTGACACTTACGGCAAAGATACACACCGTAGTGGAGCAGTTTCCCCTTGAAGTAGAGCTTGTTAAATTTGGTAAACTCCTTTTCGAGTGCAATCGTGCGTTTGCATGAGGTTGGGAGGAACGGATTATGGACTCCACTCAATGGACAATACAACCTATTTGGGCAAAAAGACTTACGATTCGAATTTGTGATCCATTAGTACATCTGTCCTCTTCTTCGCATCGAATCTCCAAGCTTCATGTATGCGACTATGAGGAGAATTCCTGGTATCATTCCTCCAACAAGTAATTGCAGTATCCCCAAGACCAGCGCTGGAGTTTTAGCGGTTGGAATCGTGGTGGGCGAATTAAGGTTCTTGTATACCAAAAAGTAGTCAAGGCCTATCCAGATAAGTGAAATGAGGAATGCAATCCCAAATGCGAAAGCAAAGATTCCAAGCAAGGGGAAGGCCGTTCCAGTAGCGCCAAATATGAAGGCAAAGAAGAAGGAGACAAATGTAATGCCGATGATGAAGAACACCATTTGGAGAATCATCGCGACAAGCGTGAGTGTTCTTGCTGTAGAGATGTCAGGATCATACCCGCCCTGGACAGACTGCGCTCCGATTTGAGGAAGTGTTTGCCCTAGATTTCTCCCGCAATGTGGACAAAACAAAGCATCGTCTCTGACTTCCCTTCCGCAGCTTGGACAATATGGCAATTATTGGGACACACTCCTACTTTCAACCGCAGATAAAAATGTTCGACGGAGCATCGCTAATCTTGACAAATGGTGTATTGATGCTCATAGCAAGAAGAGGGCAGTGGGGCATACTTCAAGAAGGACCTACAAGACTTGCCCATTTTATTCCATGAAAGGCGAAATGACTTGTTTGCGCTAATCGGAATGGCTCCAAGATTGCTAGATCGATGCTCCCAATCGGATCTAAGAATCTTACGAAGACTTCTTAACCTGCATCACTTCGTCATCTGATCAAGAAAACCCGAGGCTATTAATGAAGGCAAGATCCTGTTTGGAAAGCTTTGCACTCGCAGTAAGATCTGCGCAAACTCCACAATCTTTGTGTCATCTGAGCTTTCAATCTTGATGGAATTTATCCCCTCATTCGTTGGAAGTGGCCCAAATTATTGAAGGGTGCTACCAACCGCTTACGCACTGATACCGATCGTAGGTACAGAGCTAAAAATCGTCCGACCTATAAGTCAGTGATTATGCTGAGATAACTCCCCATTGGGATGAAGAAAGGAATCGCTTTGGCATTCAGAGTGAACTAGATATGGAATTCGAAGAATACATCGTTGAGAGCAACGAGAAAGGTGTCTGGAGGAAATGCCCTTATTGCGGAGCAAAGATATGGGACGGCCCTCACAGCGAACGCGCTTCTGGGTTCACTGTTCACGTGACTCAGAAGATATCTGGACATTCAGAGAAGGAAGAATGGAAGATCAAGTTCGAGAAAGATAGCTGGAAGCTAGGCACGTAGCTGTCTTTGCAGAGATTAAGACGAGACAGAAACCATAATTTAATGGTTGCTGAGTCATCTTGCGTTCCTAGGGAATTGGTCACTTCATACAAATCGACAAGCTGCGTTCTCGGCAAGCACCAAGACTGTGCGCTTTTGGAGAACTGCAGATGCTACTGCCACGACTTGGAAAAGAGAAAGAAAGAGCTTGAACACTACAAGACATTGGATTGCAAATGGGGGCACCACAAAGACTGTCGTGACGACCAGGGACACTGTTCCTGCGAATGCCACAGATGAGCTCGCTAAACGTTTCATGCAAGCCATAAGGATTGCGAAATTCTCACGGAAACCTAATCGAAAGGCCACAAAAAAGAATTGGTGCAAATAATTCAAACCAGTTAAGCGATCTACTCTTCTTTGATTGTTCAGAATCTAAAGATTCTTTCTCACAGGGAGTAGGTTTGCTACCCCCAGCTTGCACTTTTCCTTATGGCCGAAGTTGATCTGTCATCTCCGCTGGAGTGGTCAAACTAAACCGGAAGATGAAATCTCTGAAGAATGTTGGTTCGAATCACAATCTTTTTCATTTATTTTGATGAGATTGTTTCTGTCACGTTGATACTTTCTAGTCGACGAAGGACTTGGAATCAACCACTGATTTCACTATGCTTAAATTCCTAACACGCTTGCTAGCGGAATGATACTGGCAGAACGATTCTGGTTTGCCCTTACTTGAAGAAGAAAACATTGCTGGAGAGTCGTCGGGTAGACGTGAACGTCGTCTTGCTGCAATAATGTTCACTGACATTGTCGGATACACTGAGCTGACGCAGAAAAATGAAGCGCTAGCTTTGGAGCTTCTAAAGGAACACAGGAAGATAATTCGGCCGATAATTCTTTCCCATGACGGGATTGAAATTAAGACTATCGGCGATGCTTTCTTAATAGAGTTTCCAAGTGTCCTGCAAGCTTTCTCCTCTGCTATCAGAATCCAAAATGCCATTTCAAAACATAGTATCGATGCCCCAAACTCTATGCGAATACAGATTCGGATTGGAATCCATGTCGGGGATGTCGTACACAGCGAGGGTGATGTTTATGGCGATGCCGTCAATATTGCATCGCGAATAGTATCGCAAGCCGCTCCCGGGTCTATCTGGGTCTCGCGACAGGTGGCAGATCAAGTGACAAACTGGCGCGATGCTCAACTCGTAAGTCTTGGAAACTATGAGCTAAAAGGGGTTGCAAATGCGTTGGAGCTTTACTCCGTCGTGACCCCTCCTAATGGGACAGATACGATTATACATGCTCAGGCAGGTGAAGGAGGCCCATCAACAGAGAAAAACCGGGTGGCGGTACTTCCTCTTGCGAACATTAGCGCCGATCCTGCAGATGAATACTTTGTTGATGGCCTCACTGAGGAAATTATTGGAAGGCTTTCTGGCATCAGCGGACTTAGAGTCATTGCTAGGTCTTCGGTGATGCGCTACAAAGGCGCGAAGAAGAGTGTTCGGGAAATTGGTCGCGAACTGCGGGTGAGAAGCCTGCTCGATGGCAGCGTGCGTAGAGTGGATAATCGAGTTCGCATTAGCGTTCAACTAGTCGACACCCAGAGCGAGGAACACGTCTGGTCTCATAGCTATGACAGACTACTTGAAGACGTGATTGCAATTCAATGCCAGATTGCCAAGAGCGTAGCCGAGTCGCTAAAAATCAGACTTCAGGGAATCGAAACGGAGCGAATAGAGAGAAAGAGCACCGCAAGTGTTCACGCCTACAACTTATTCCTCAGGGGACGATATCATTTGAACAAGAGAACCGAAGGGGACCTGAAAAAAGCAATATCCCTATTCCAAGATGCAACAAGAGATGATCCAGGCTTTGCACTCCCATTCACAGGTCTTGCGGATAGCTACTGTCTTCTTGGAATATATGGTACCGTTTCCCCAAGTGAAGCACACAAGCCTGCGAAGGAATATGCGGCAAGAGCAATTGCACTTGACGAAAAGCTCGCCGAGGCACACGCTTCCCTTGCACATACCTTGTATCACTATGAGTGGGCCTGGGAGGAAACGGAGAAGGAGTTCAAGAGAGCCCTGGAGCTCAATCCGAACTACTCTTCAGCTCATCACTGGTACG
Source organism: bacterium (assembly GCA_027310845.1). Lineage (GTDB taxonomy): Archaea > Thermoproteota > Nitrososphaeria > Nitrososphaerales > CADDZS01 > JASHOD01. The sequence goes on from DAIDAB010000071.1 coordinate 5,969, forward strand.
CAGAGTATCTTGGTTCTATGGGGCGCATGGAACAAGCATTAGCTGAGATTCGCAAAGCACAGGAACTTGATCCACTTTCTTTCATAACCAATACCCATGCCGGCTTCATTCTTTACGCATCGGGGGACTATGATGGAGCGATCCAGCAACTTTCGAAGATTGTAGAGATGGACAGATCTTTTCCTCCGGCGCATGAGATCTTGGGCGCCGTGTATGCGGAACAAGGAAAAATAGGAAATGCAGAGATCGAAATCAAGAAAGCAATAGAATTATCCGGAAACAATCCTGGCCTCAAAGCGACTCTCGCTTATGCCTATGCGATATGCGGCAAGCAGGAAGAATCTGTTAAGATTCTTGACGAAATCAAGAACATGCCGAACCAGTACGTGTCACCTGATTCGATCGCACAAGTCCTATCTGGTCTAGGGCATAGAGACGAGGCGTTTGATTGGCTTGAGAGAGCATACTCAGCGCGCTCGAGCAAGATTGTCGACCTCAAAATTGAGCCTGCGTTCTATAATCTTCATTCTGATCCCAGATTTTCTCAATTGTTGAAAAGAATGCGCCTGAGCTAGATGCGAGATCCTGTCATTTGAGAAGAGAAGAAAGTATCCCGATGTACGGGTGGGTTAAAGATCTTCCAGACAAGAGAGACTTCCCATATGTCCCTCCAATTGATGTCGCAGAAAACCTTCCAAGGAGTGTTGACCTTCGTCCACACTTTCCGAGAGTATACAATCAAGGGAATCTAAACAGCTGCACGGCAAATGCTATTGCAGCAGCAATAGAATTTGACGAGATAAAGCAGAAGATAAAGAAACCGTTTGTCCCATCCAGACTATTCATCTACTACAACGAAAGGAAGATGGAGGATCAAGTGGACAATGATTCTGGAGCACAGATCAGAGATGGAATAAAGTCGGTCGCAAAACTTGGAGGTTGCCCAGAGGATCTCTGGCCGTATCTGGAGAGAAATCTCAAGGTCGAGCCTCCGACACACTGCTACCATAGTGCTATGAAGTACAAGGCGTTGGAATACCAGAGGCTGAAGCACGAGCTGCTCCAGCTGAAATCATGTCTTGCTTCAGGATATCCTTTCGTCTTCGGCATCAAAGTCTACTCCAGTTTCGAAGGTGCTAGAGTGAAGAAGAGCGGCCGCTTGGAAATGCCAAGCAAGTCAGAGAAACTCGTTGGAAAACACGCTGTTATTGCTGCAGGGTATGACGATTCGAGGAAGCGGTTAATTGTGAGAAATTCGTGGGGAGAAAAGTGGGGATCGAGGGGCTACTTCACGATTCCCTATGAGTACGTTCTTGATCGAAGGCTTTCGGCGGATTTTTGGACGATCCGTGTAATCCGTTAGAGCACATCATTTGAGGATCTTGGCGTTTCAAGCAAAAGATGTGACATGATCGTGCAATCAGGCATTGACGATTGCCTCTAACCTCGGGCTACAACACAAGAGCCCCGTCCCATTGCCGATGATCCAGCTAACTTCATGCTTGTTCTCACACCTGATAATCGTCTTCAATATTTATGAGCAAAGCGACCAAGCTTTGCACTAGGGAATAGTCTTGGGAGCAGTAATGCGAGTTTCGGATGTAATGTCAAAGGATGTCATAAGCGTAGAGGCTTCAGCAACCGTGTTTGAAGCCGTTTCAAAGATAATACAGTTCAAGGTTGGATGCGTCGTGGTAACGAAAGCAAGAAAGATTGCAGGGATCGTGACGAAGGGAGACGTTTTGGAAAGAGCGTTGCTGCAAAGGCTCGATCCTAGGGAAACGGCGGTCGAGAAGGTAATGTCAGCTAAAGTAGTGACCATTGGGAAATATGCGACATTGGAGGAGGCATCACGCCTCATGACCGAAAAGAAAGTGTCAAAACTTCCCATTATCGAGAAAGGAGAGCTCGTCGGCATAATCACTTCATCGGATATAATCAGAGCAGAGCCAATGGAAATCGGCTACCTGCAGGAGCTTGTGCGAGCTAGGTTTGTGCCCCACGAATTGGCCTAGTTTCTAGTCAATACTGTGAAAGGACTCGACGTAAGTAGCAGTGCTTTTCCATGGAAAATGGGTAAATGCTCATGTCCGGTCAGCGAAAGGAAATGAAAGATAGCAAGAAACATGCAGGTTCAAAGCTTGAAGCAGTGCAACCTTCAATCGTCTATCGCCTCTTCAATCCGCAGGTGCCTGTGATAATATGTTCAAAACACGGAAAAGACGTCGTAGCCATGCCTGCGAACAGCTGCTCTTCTCTCTCGGATTCTCCTCCAATGGTTTCACTTGCAGTGAGAAAGGGACTCAGGACAAATTGCATACTGCGTTCCAGCTCGCTTTTTTCAATGAATTGGATGAATTTCGAACCGGAAAGCTCGAGAAAGATCATCTTGGATCTCGCAAAGCCTTCTGAACCAAGTCATAACCGAGATAAGCTAGAAGAGTATGACATACCATACTTTCTTCTGCGTGGTATTCCAGTTGTCAGGAGCGCATGTGCTTTTGCGCTATGCGGGATTCAAAAACGAATAGCAGCTGGAGACCATGACCTTTTCATCGCCAAGGTACTTTCTGCGAAAGCTCTGAGGGATTTTACAACCGATGGCTATTGGCGATTCAAGGATTACAAACCAATTCTGTACGTTGGAAGTATTCGCCCTAACCCCCTAATTACCGTTTAACAAAAGACCAGTTGGGTGCCAATCTGTTAAAAATCCGGAACTTGACCTTCGAGAGGCCTGCAAATGGCATCAGACCGGCGATGAGGGTCAGAATCTTTGCATACGAGCGTAATTGACAGTTCGCCTGTAGTCAACTGTCGATGTGCCCTATGTTCAATTTCCAAAGCTTATGAGCGACTCCTAGTCGTGGCAAAAGGCACGCCTCATCTTACGGTTGGAAATAAACCCGAGGGTGAAGAGTGAAAAGAACAGGAGGTGAATTAGAAGAAAGTTGACAACGTATTTTGTGAGTTGGGAAGTAGACAATGCGGTACTAAGGGCAATGAGTGCGAGTGAATTGCGCGAAAAAACGCTAGAGACAATGAAGAGAGTCCAGTCTCAACTAAAAAGCGGTGAGATGGTTGACTGGCGTGTCTTCGCGACAGGAGGAAGGGGATATGCCACTATTGAATGCGGAGAGCTCGAATTATACCGCAGAATAACGCAATGGAGTCTAACCGTACCTTGGCTTAGAGTGACGGGCGCAGAGCCAATTATATCGGTCGAGCAAGCAACTGAAGCGTTCGCTTCACTGACAGT
>DAIDAB010000072.1 GCA_027310845.1 bacterium
GCCTATGATTTTTGCTAAGGTGCGAATAGACTTTTCTTCTTTATCGGATGGTTTGTAAAACATTTCGTTCTATTCAACTCTGAATTGCAACTGACTACACAAGCATTGCTTAATGATTCAGGCTTGTATATGGGACTTTCGGGAAATGAATCCCGATGGTTTAGGGCAAGTAACAGAAATAACATAACTAATTATCTCGTACGCGAACTCAGACACGATGAATTATCGAATAAAACCCATCCTCCGAAGGGTACTCTCGGAACCCATTAGGGAACATAGTTCTCAAAGGGAAAGACCTTGGGCGGAATCTATTCCTAGGTTCTGCTTTCTGTTGTCCGATTCCAAGTCACCGCAATCAACAGATCACCGTTGTGGTGGTTGCGTTCGTCAGGGCGACAGTTGTCGTGCATCCAGAAACGACGATCGATGTGACCGTCACGGTGCTCACAGCCGTTATGGTTTGATTCTCAGTGGTGGTAACCGGAGGCAGAGTGACAGTCGTGGCGCTTCCAGAGATGACGATCACGTTTAGGTACTAGTCACCACGATGATAGTGGCCGAATTCACGGTACTCACAGATGTTGTAGTTGTCTGAATCGTACTCACAGATGTTGTAGTTGTCTGAATCGTACTCACAGATGTTGTAGTTGTCTGAATTATACTCACAGATGTTGTAGTTGTCGTAGCGGTCGTAGTTGCTGGAAGGGTCGACGTTGAAGTCGTTATTGTGATAATGGTTGAAGTTGAAGTCATAGTGGTGGTTGTGCTACTGGTCTGAGTGATTGAAACAATAGTCGTGCCAGATGCAACGGTCGTGGTTGATGTTGAATAGGCGGTTGTGGTGGTCGTCGGGCCGCCCGACGTGACAGTGATGTAAATCGTCGTGGGCGAAACGAATGTTTCAATCAAGGTCGCGGTGCTGTCCGAAGTAAGAAGAAATGTTGTTGTGGTGGTAGTCGGGCTGATCACGCTTACCGTGGTGGTGCTTGGCTGGATCAGCGTGGAGATGGAAAGTGTTGTGATGTTGCTTACTGTCGTCAGGGTCAGATAGATGACCGCCGTAGTCGCAGTTATGGTATAGGTCACACCGTTGCTTGTCACGGTCTGCAATGAGGTGTAATAGCTTGTGAGGTATTGCGTCGCGGTGGCGCCGAGAACCGTAGTCAGGACCACGTTTATCCCCTGCGTTTGTTTCGGCGGGGTGGAAAAGCTCGCTCCAAAGTACAGACCAGCGCCCAGAGCCATTGAGACAAGCCCCAAAGTGACTGCGACGGACAATACCTGAACGGCTTTGCGCGACCTTGCGCTCGTCATTTCTTATTCAACCTCCTTCTCTAAATGCCTCGGCGCTCTTTTCATCTTGATCTGCGTTTTCAATAGTTCAGCACTTAAGGGCTATTTTCCAGATCACTCTCTTCGCCGCCTCTCGATTAGCAGATTACGAAGAAGTATCTCAAACGTCCGCGCCGCGAGCTTCTTTTAAGCGTTTGACGTGATCGTAAAGGGAATGCGTAAAAATGAATGCGCAAGCCCTGCCTTGTCCTCGCTCTCTTGGGCATCAACAAGAAAAAGAAATGCGAGCAATTCCTTCATGCGTTTGAGATCAAATTCGACGTTCTTACAAATAGTATGAAGTTTGCGATACAATAGATTCATTCCGCTATCTATTATTTGAGCCCCAATTGAGTTCCTAAAAGCGGATTCAGGTTGCAATGTTCGGAGATTCCTAAAGCAGAACGGGAGAAAGAGTGATAATCGCTGAAATAGAAGTATCGAATAGTTTCAATGGGTAGTGAATCACAGATTGTTTGAAAACGAGAATACTTTTCCTAAAATGAAGAACGCAGGAAAGGAAGAGGAGTTTCATTCCCTTTACGAAAAAGCGGTTGAAGTTATCAAGAAGGACTTTGGCAAAACCTACCCGATGTTGATTGGAGGAATCCAGGCCTTCTCGAGCGAAGGCACTTTTGATGATACCTCACCTTCAGACACTCAAATCATTTTGGGGCGCTTCCAGAAAGGAACAAGAGAAGACGCAAGAAAAGCAATACAGGCAGCAAAAGGTGCATTCGAGAGCTGGTCGCGTACGCACTATGAAAATAGAGTTGTGATTTTTAGAAAAGCCGCAGATCTCCTGTCAGGAGACAAATTCAGACTTGCCGCGGAGATGACCTTTGAAAACGGGAAGAACCGCTTTGAAGCAATTGCAGACGTGGATGAAGCGATCGACATGATGAGGTACTACGCGGAGCAGTTTGAGATAAACAAAGGATTTGAAAAGCCGATGGGCAGCGTGCAAAAGGGCGAGCACGCAAAATCAGTCCTAAAACCATACGGCGTCTGGAATGTGATAGCCCCGTTCAACTTTCCTCTTGCGATCGCGACAGGGATGACCACTGGAGCAACTCTTGTTGGAAACACTGCAGTACTAAAGCCTGCATCTGACACTCCACTCATGTCATATGAACTCTGCAGAGCATTGGAAAAGGCCAGACTGCCGATGGGCGTCCTAAACTTTGTGACTGGACCTGGCTCCACGGTGGGGCAGGAGCTTGTCGAAAGTAAAGACGTTTCAGGAGTCGTCTTCACAGGGTCGTGGGACGTTGGTTCTAAATCTCTTGTAGAATTTCAAAGCGCATCACCAAGGCCATTCATCGCCGAGATGGGTGGGAAGAACGCCACAATAGTCACAAGCAAGGCTAACATCGAGAACGCAGTCGAAGGAGTTGCTCGGGCTGCGTTTGGATACGGCGGACAAAAATGCAGCGCCTGCTCAAGAGTCTACGTGCAGAATTCAGTCAAGGATGAATTCGTAAAGAAACTTGTAGAACGTGTCTCACGGATCAAGATAGGCGATCCAGCAGATAGAGATGTGTTTCTTGGCCCAGTGATCAATGAGAAGGCGTACAGAAACTACCAAGATTATGTAGAGAAAGCAAAGAAAGATGGGAGGGTTCTCTACGGAGGAGAGTCATTAAAGCAGGGAAACATGTCGCGAGGATATTTTGTCGCTCCGACTCTGGCGGTGGATGTTCCAGAAGATAGCTACATCATCAAGAATGAGCTCTTCGTTCCAATCCTGGCTGTCCAGAGTTTCGACACAATTGAGGAGGCTTTTTCCAAGGTCAACGATGTGGTCTACGGGCTCACGAGTGGAATTTTCTCAAATGATCAAAGCGAAATTGATCAATTTTTCTCAAAGGTCAACGCAGGCGTCTTATACGCCAACAGGACCTCGGGTTCCACCACAGGCGCCGTTGTCGGGGTTCAATCATTTGGCGGATGGAAGCACAGCGGCTCTAGCGGAAAGGGAGCGGGTGGGCCATACTATCTGCAGCAGTTCCTTCACGAGCAGAGCCAGACTTATTACGACTAGCGCTCTGCTCTAAAGCTTGCGCCACTTTACGAACTGTCTGTACTCCATAAAGCCAGCAAGGGCAAAGAGTCCAAGCAATGCTGCGATTACTATTCCAGCTCCGTACCCTCCTGTGTTGAGGAAGATGTCAAGGCTTTTGCCTGCAGTCGAGACAAGTGCTCCCAGTGCTTGGGCTGCGCCAGCATTGGGTTGGCTCACAGTAGCTGAGTTTGAAATGGCATAGAATTGAGTCCCGTTGAGATTATACGCAATTTGTGCGGGCGGCGAAACATACGTTCCGATGCCTGAGAGCTTTACGAGATAAGAGTATGTCACGCTGGCTCCAGGGGCAAGAGAGCTCACAGAACTATTCGATGGACTTCCAGAGACTATACTTAGGGCGCCCTGGTAGAAATTCGCAAACTGCGTGTCATTCATGTAGAGGTTTGCAAGATTGTCAGTGTCAAGGTTTTTTACGACAATATTGACGAGAACGTTGCCACTAGCTTGCTGTGAAAGTGATTTGGTGACCTGAAGGTATGCTGGAAATATTCCAGTGAAACTTGCGCCAAGCTGCTGTGTCGGAACGCTCTGGCCCGAATTCACTTGGATCACATTTGAATTCATCTGCGAGCTAGATAGATAGCTCATTGCCTGCGGATTGTTTGTTGCAAGTGTAAAGTTGTAATCCGAAGGAGAGAAGGAGTTGCTTGAAGCTCCAGGGAGCGGAACTCCGATACCAGCAGCCGAGAGAGTTGAATCGCTTGCAAATGAGACGCTCCCTCCATAATTCAATAGGTAAGAAAATGAGGCAGTATGAGTTGTGCTCGAAGAATGAATCACGTTGCTTGTCGTCGCAAGCCCTCCGGCAAACCCGACGATTCCCATCGAGCTAGTAAAGTTCTGGATTGCCTGTCCGAGAAGGGGGAAGGATGAGAGGAACTGCGGGTCAAAGAATCCGGTGAGGATGGCGCTAGAATTCACGCTAGTCGAAGTTGCTCCTGGAACAAGGTACTTCGAGCTCAAGCCCTGGCTGAATATGTTGATGAGCCCGCTCTGATGAACGCTAGGAAGAACTGTTGATACAAAACTGTCTGCCATGCTAGAAAGTGGAACATTCGATTGGTAGACATAGAAACAGATCTCCTGAGTACTTTGCATTCCAATTGAAGAACCTGAGACTGATTGCGATACAAGAAGGCTCAAATCATTAAGATTGAATATCGAAGCTAGAGTAGTGCTCGTGGAGCTAGCCTCTGACTGCGAACTAGTGCAAGTTCCTTGGTAGAGAAGAACGGCTAGTGTCGGAGGAAGTAGGCCCATGTACTGAGAAATTCCAGAGGTCATCGATTGGGGAAGGAATGCTAGGCTACCGTTTTGCGAAGCGACAATCGCAGCCACTATTCCCGTTCCTGAAAGTGAGCTTGAGGAGATTGAATTCCCTCCAGAGGAGAGCGTCAGCGAGCTACTCGCGAACGCGTAGTAATTTGTCACACTGCCATTTGGATTTATCACAGAGACCACTGCCTCGGCGTACGAGAAAGGAGCCTGTGCGCTTGCAAATCCTGCAAAGGCAGATGAGAATACCAGCATTACGAGTGCCAGCGCTCCAATGACCTTTGGCAATTTAGGCGCAGAGCTAGGTCCTCCCAGATGAAGTCTCGATGCAATTGCAAATTTAGTAAAAAGCTTTGGCACTCCGAACCCTATTGCGACAGCGCTTGCAATGAAGATGACGAAATTCCCGATGATCGGTGGAATAACCACGGAGGCAAGTGAACCTATCGAGGGGGCGGAAGCGGAAGAAAGACTAGAAATCAAAAGGGGAGCAAATTGCCTGAAGACCGGAACATTCAGTATAGTCGCAGTGTTAGTGCCTGGAGGAGGAGGTGGAAGTACACCTTTTGAGAGTCCAGTGCTACTCACAGTCATGACGATGTTTGCTATTGCCAGCCCGAGCAACCCGAGCGTTGCGCCGTAGATTATTGGAGCTGCGACTATGGCTGATTTGATCCCTCTAGCGAGCAACCCCACGATGACTCCAGCTGCAAGCCAGGTTGCGAACACGATCGGATACACGAGCGGATTCCCTGCGGTGAAAAACAAAATTGCAAGCATAGTCTGGAAGGAGACGCCGAAGATTGGCCCGAGCCAGTTGATGAGTGGGCTGAAAGCCGAAGGCAAAAGAGAGAATGATAGCACGAATAGTGCGAGAGTGCCTATTAGGATAGCGCCCAACTTTGACATGAGGGTCTCAAAAGCCGAATTTGAGAGATGACTCCTATTAGGCTTTAGAATCCAGGATCCAGATCATCGCGTTTTCGCAAAAAGGAGTACTAAATTTACGGAAAAGAATCTCTGGTAGGGGAATTCGAGTACTCAGCGCTTGATATTGGTGACGCGAAGCTTGAAGACGAGCGTCTTTCCGGCCATAGGGTGCCTGCCAGTCTTGCCGTATGCCTTTTCCGGTGGTATGGTTACCTCCTTTTCCTCGTTTACTCCCATCCCGAGAAGCGCCTCTTCAAAGCCTTGGATGACTTGGCCGCCGCCAAGCTTTACCTGAAGCGGCTTATAGTCTCTCGCGGGGGAGTATAGCCCAGATTTTCTTGCCTCTGATTCTATTGAAGTGTCAAACACCTTTCCGCCGACGTACTTGCCGATATAGTGCACGTTGACGGTATCTCCTTTTTGCGCGTGAAGATCTGTGCTCAAGATGACCACATTCAGCCTTGAGCTGATCAGGCTTTATAGAAAAGGAATATGCCGAACAAAAAGGGAATAGCTATGCTGATTCTTACGGTTTAGACTCTTGTTGTCGGATTTTTCGAGGCCCATCTTCTACCTGCCAGTATCGCCAAGGGGGCAAGGACCGCGATCAGAATAGGCAACGCGAGAGAAGGCCCAAATTCAGGGACTCCGGTGATTCGGGTAGTTGAGGTTGAGACACTTGTTGTCGTACTAGTTACAGTGAAGGGAGCAGAGGCGCAGGGAACTAGGTTTGCATCAGGGCAGCCATAGTAATTAGCAGAGACGAGGTTGAGTCCGCTTGCACCAGTCGGGACCGTAATCGTAGTACCGGCAGGTAGGTCTCCACTGGCATTTGTGACAATTAATTTATTTGAACTGTCGAGCACCGCAGGGCAGGTAACAGGAGGAGTAATGACTGAAGTGAAGCAAACACTATACTGTGTGGATGGTACGAGCCCGCTTCCGGTAACAAAGATAACAGTGCCAACCGGCCCAGAGCTCTTGTTAAGAGAAATGACTGGAGTAGTGGCAAAAGACATCGGAACAAAGCTAACCAGCAGCGGTAAGAACATGACACCTATCAGCAATACAGCTAGGACTGAGACTCGACCAATTCTTGTAACTTACATGGATCTTTCTTCTCTTTCGCCGAGATTTGGCGATCATATATAAGTCGTGTGAAGGGAATCTTCACTCTCAAGAATTTCAAATTCACCCATTTACGTGTAAAGGGAAGACACACGCCAAACTAACAATCGCCGCAGATTCCTAAGGCACCCCATAAAGTTCAGAGTAATGGTCGAATTGCAGTATTTAGGAATCACGAAAGAGAATCAAATTTGCTGAAAAGCTAGTTATTCAACGCAGCAAATTTTTCCGGCTTATTCCCAATCCGCGTCGTTTGCAAGGCTATAAGCAAGGCAGTATCCATGTAGATTTATGGCCACTTTACTCTCGAAACACGACTTGGAAATTGTCAAAGATCTTCTTGTTTCTCGTGCTGAAATTGCCGCTCGGCTATTATCAGAGAAGTTAGGAATTTCTCCGAGCGACACGCAACCGATTTCTAAAAAATGGGGAAAGGAATACTTGGCAATAAGTTACTCGTCAACATTGGAGAAATACGGCTGGAGACAAATAGAATTTCTAATCTCTACAGCGGGAGGTAAAACGATGACCATAGGAAAAGAGTTACTAAAACGCGATCAGGTTGCTTACGTTGCAAGAACCATAGGACAGTTTACCATCGACTTGAGGGTTGAGGTATTTGTACGAAGTAATGATGACCTTCTCAACCTTATCGAAGAAGTGAAGGCTATGGAGGGGGTCAAGGAATTGATTTGGAGCGAGATTATAGAAGTTGTGGGCAGGAAGAATCACATACCAGCGGAAACCCTCGCTGCGCTGAAGGCAAGAGAGGCAATAAAACCGATAAGATGAAGCCCTCTGGTGGACAAAAGCGTTCAAGTCATCCTAGAAACGACCTAACCTATCCGTCGACTTTTGACACGGAGAAATTCCTAGTCCACCCATCGACAACTTGAAAGAACATGACTTTAGGAGCAAGCTTCTGGAATCCAAGCGAAGTGTTGTTCCCACTTGCGCTGATTTTGGTCATCTCTTTGGATGAGTTTCGCTATGCTAGGGAAAACTTGAGAAAGCTAGAACAATGACAATGTCGCCAATTTCATTGATAAGGAAAATCAAGACGACGATTCCTCTGACCGCATTTGGGGTGCTCTTGATCCCGATAGATTTGGATGATACAAAGTCTTGGGAATACGTTCAGCTCTCAGAGCTCGAATTACTGACCACCAATCGAGTCTATATTTCCCATCCGCTCGATTCTCGTGTTCCTCTTATTTGGCAAAATGTGTTTTGATTTGGGCAAGAGTCAGTAAAAGGAAAGTGAGGTCATAAGGCAAAGAGAGGTTTTTCCATGAAGATTTGTCTGGAACCCGTGCTCTGTACTGCGACTTCATCAATGTATTTAGTGTGAAGAGCGCCATTAAGTGAGATGAATATCATGAAGTGTACAAGCTGCAACAATCTTCACAAATGTAGCCCTGATACGTGCGTATATCTTGACAAGAATCAGCTAGAACACTACTGTTTGCAGTGCCGTTTCATCTGGAAAACTAGAACCGAGACTTTGGTGAACAGAAATTAGTCCTATTCTGCTTTCCTTGCACTGATAATGATTGAAGATGAGTGCATAGTCCTTGTTGCTTTTCTCGTTTTCTGGCCAGTGTTCAAGACCTATTCTTCCTCGATCATAGTATTCATACTGCATACCGCAAACCCGGCACCTACTCTTCCCAAACTGCGTGATCAGATCAGGATCCCACGAATGCCTTCGCTCTATCAATTCAACGGGCTTGGGTATTGGTTCTGCTTCAAGGTCTTTGGGTTCTGCTTCAACTTCTTGAGCCAAGTTTCGTCTCTCGTAACCGGCAACTACTGGAATCGCGAGCTCTTCAATTCTTTGAGGCATTTCTTCTTGAATGATTTCATTTTTGCTCATCCAACCTAGTCTACCAAAAAATGCGCCGAGGGCAACACCGCAGTAAGCTAGACCAGCGTACAGGAACCAGATACCGAGTGAAAAATACAGGCTCCCGTATGGCAGGAGTATCGAGAGCGTAGAGAAGATCGGACCCTGGATTGTCAATGCTCCAAGGAGAAGGCAGGCAATGCCAAGTATCGCATAGAAAAGAGGTGGAGTAAACCATCCAGTCCTTTCCTGAGCTTGATTCATTGTCCTATCCACCTTATCCAATGGCTCTTCATTTGGGGCTATTTGATCACTTTGTGGTCTCTCGCAAGACCATTCTATAGGCTTTTGTGGAAAAGACCTTCAAGAGTCCTTCCTACGATGTTCTATCCTCTCAAGGTTGAAGATAAAGCCAACTGTTAGAC
>DAIDAB010000073.1 GCA_027310845.1 bacterium
GCACTGTAGCCCAGAATGCAGTGCCAGAGGCAGTCACCGGAGGATCAACTCTTCTCAAAACAAACAATATTGTAATGAAGAAGAAAATATTGTCGCTGAGAGAGCACTATGATATTGAGGATTTAAACGGAAGGAAAATAGGCGAAGGAGATGGGAACTTTGTTCAGGTACCTGCAAAGTTCATTGTAAGCGAGGTCACCGACTCTTCAAAGTCTGAAGTCATGCACATTGATGGTAAAGTACTTTCGTTAAGACACCAGTTTACCTTGTACGATTCTAATGGAAATCAGTTAGGAGAGCTTAAGAAAAAGATCGCAAAATTGATCGGGCAGGAGTACTGGCTTGAACAGAACGGAACAGAACTGATGAGAATATATGGAAAATTCACACAACATGATTATCAGATGACGGTTAACGGCCAGCAGGTAGCTCAAGTACATAGGAAATGGGTGTCTGTCAGGGATCAATTCGGCGTATCCATCACAGGCGACGTTGATCCCAGAATTGTAATCGGCTCTGCCATTGTAATCGAACATCTAGAAATAACGCAGGAGCACGGCCGCGGATTCGGGATGGGTTGGTCCCAATAATATCAAAGTCTAATTGGATAGCCCTTTACACTTTGAGCCAAATGCTCTAGTCACAGTCCTCCACGTTTTAATGAGTGTGATGGCAGCATGTTAGGTGGCGTGTCATGAGAGATGCGATTATTGAAAAACTTACAGCTCAATACATTGGTTTGCATTATAATGCGCCAGATGCAGAACTTGATAAAGAAGCCGCAAACGTCATCTCTAACTGGCTAATTGCGCAAAGCAACAATTAAACTGCATAAGCTGCATCTTACCCGAAATTTCGTTCTCCAAGAACGATCAAAGTATAATGCTTGATGGAATGATGAAACAGCCCGAAGATCGTGTTTTATTTTCTTAACGAGTGTGCCAAAGTTCAAGTGACTTGCTTTTTGCTTGGTGGAACAGTTCCGGAATGAATGGGTGAATCGGAATCATTCACATGTTTCCCGCTCCGCAATGATTCCAATTTTCGAATAGCTCTTTTTGCAACAAAAGTTAGCTCGTTTTGTTGCTGCTTTTTCCGTTCCATTTTCTGGCCTTCCTCGTCCAAATGCAATTCAGAAATCATCTTCTTCTTATTATCCCTCCACGGATGATCTATGAGCTTTGAATCTAAGGAGCAGCTGCAACCTCCAGGGATCATACGCACGTGATCACCATGCGAGTAATTGAGTACAAAGGTCGCGGGCCTCTCGTCTGGTTCGTAGAGATTAGTCACGAGATCCCTCCCAGATTCTCCTTCTGCAACTTCTTCACCGCTTTCCGGATCAACACAAGCAAGGAACAGTTCAGATTCAATCAGGTGCAAGCCGGTATGCTCTTTACATTCGAATGCCATGAGTCCTGCCTCGGTGGAAGCATACATTTCCATGGGTTCAGCGTTCCAAGATCGCCCTATCTCTCTGCGCTCTTCGCGAGTGGTTGGTTCACCCCCAATGCTCACAGTCTTTAGTGAGATGTTTTTGGTAGGATCCAATCCGTATGACTGGAGCAACTTTGGAAGGTGATAAGCGGTCCAGGTGTAGGAGGAGAGTCGAGTTGCATCGAATTAAGTGATGATTTTCATGAAAGTTCTGGCAATTAGTTCCCTTGTTCTCTCGGGAGCATCAACAAACGGAGGCACGCGATGAGCCAAGAATCTGACAGGAAGTTCGTCTCTCATCTGATTTGTAAGAACGCATGATGCATATGGAGGAGGCGCGGCCAAAGCAAGAATCCTCTCGCCGGGCGCGTACTGCATTACTGTGTTCAACTGTGCGCTAGCTCTAGTACATCTGCGAACATGATCTGGAGAGTATAGAACTTTCTTTGGATTCCCTGTGGTTCCCGAGCTCCAGACTTCGACAGTATACATCGTTCCAGCATAATCAGCATATGCTGAAGAGATGTCGGCGCCACCACTCATTCTAACCCCCTTTTTGTACGCGTTAAGAAGGTCTTTGCGCCCTAATATATCATGGTGGGGATTTATTCCGGCTTTCTTGAATAGGCCATGGATAAATTCGTTATGGTCGAAAGCCAGTCTAGCTATCAATTTGACCTTGCTGTCCACCAATCTATCCATTTCATTGCGCGGAAGAATCCCTTTGAGGGATTGCTCTGTCATCATGCTACAAACTAACAGGATGCCTCATTTTTATCGCTTGCGCGATTCAAGGTACAGAAGATCTAGTCCCGTTGTGTATTGCGAATGTCGATACCCTTAGGGCGAAAGATAATTTACGAAATAAAAGCTGCCATAAACAAAGCACGATGTAAACTGCAGAATGGAATGAGTGTCAGATCCCTTTTCTGTCGCGGTCGGGCTAGATTATGGGCTACGATAAACATCATGCATTTCACGGCTCTAAGGATTTCTGGATTGAAATCGACTCTAGCTATCTGAACAAAGTAAATTCAAACTCAATTGGTATTTGTCTGATTATCAAGCTAATAGTGAGAAGTGGTAGTCGCAACTGTGAATTCAAAAGCTCGGTTAGCTAGACTTCATAGCGATAAGATCAAGTCTAAATCGCTCTCTCCAAGGAGTGAGATATGAGAAAAAGAGTTCAATCTTTACTTGGAAAAAACGATTATTCACCTAGCAGCGCTGAGAGCTTATGGAGCGTCGTCCATGGCGTGAAATATAACATGGGAACTGATAATCCCTGCTATGAAGACTCCGCCCTCCACAGTAAGAAAAATATCGGTGTAAAGAGACGATCCAGGAAACAAGAATATTTCCAAGGCCATAAATCCCAGCCCCAGCCAAAAAATTATCCCCGCAAGGAGAGAACCTAATCGAGCTCCCTTTAGTAGAAAAAATACTGAGGCAGGGATTGCAAGATACCAGAGAAATTCGAGTGGAAGTAACCAAGTCGGAACCTCGCCTGCCTGCAACTTCGCTGCGCTGAGCACTGCCACGGCAATTAGAGAGAATAAGGTGATTCCCAAACTGGGAGAAAATCTCCTTGGTAGAATATTTCCAACTTGAGAAGTTTTTGCTTTCTTCTCGTCACTTTTCGATTGCATGATAGCTTCATCGAAACTCTTCAATTTGATTGAAACAAGTTTCCTTATCTCGTCATTTTCCACGATCGCTTCATGTTTCAGACTATCAATCAATGGTCTTGCAAGCGAAGCTTTAATCGGTGTCACGAGGTCGATCCAGTAAGAGGAGAGTCTTGGAGTCAAGAACGGCAGGATTACTATTCTTACAGACTTGCCAGTCAGTTTCGCATAGTCTTTCATCATATCCACGTAAGTCATAATCTCCGTACCACCAATATCGAAAGTTCTTCCCGCAGTTTCTTTAATCTCAATCACCGCAATAAGATAAGTAACTACGTCGTGAACAGCGATTGGCTGGGACTTGCTCATGACCCACTTTGGACATACCATCAAAGGAAGGCGATCGACAAGATAACTCAGCATTTCAGATGAGCCTCCACCGTAGCCAAGGATCACAGCGGCGCGGAAGATCGTGACCTCGGCTGTGGATTGTTTGAGAATTTCTCCGACCTCCCACCTGCTTCTCATGTGTGGAGAAAGTCTCTCGGGATTCCTCTCATTGGTCAACCCGCCGAGATAGATTATTCTCCCGACATTGCAACGAGTGGATGCTATTGCAAAATTTTCAGCGATTGCTCTATCACTCGTTTCAAACTTTTCCAGTTCTGAGAAGATCCTTCCATTGAGTGAATCAGATAATATGCAACATCTATTCCAGACAAGGCAACAATGAGATCAGAAAGATTGATTCCGTCCGCCTTAATCACTTGAACGTTGGGTGGCACGTTATCACGCAGAGAAGCTGGGTGTCTTGTTATGCATCTTACATTATAATTTGGATTGGAAGCAAGTCGACGGATAAGTCCGCTGCCTATGAACCCACTAGCGCCCGCAACCAGAATGTTTTTGATCTTTTGATTTGCTATGTCCGGGCACCACCATACACCATATCGTAAAGAAAAATAAGAGCGGGAGAGAGTGGTGGTTTCACTTTCTCTCTCGCTCCACCAGGATCTCAGCCCTTTCTTCTAAGCGCTAGGAGGCGAGATAACCTTGTCTAAGACGTGAATGATTCCATTGCTCGCGTCGATGTCAGCCGAAATCACTTTGGCGTCGTTGACGTACACTGATTTGTTCAGCATGCCGTTCATCTTCACCTTTACTGGAGAGCCCTGGAGTGTGTTTACACTTGGGGTCTGACCGCCAGAAGTGATCTTTGCGACGTCGGCGGCCGTTACCTTCCCTGATATTACGTGATAGGTGAGGATGCTACGAAGTTTTGGTATGTCTTGAAGCAATGCTTGCACTGTCCCAGCTGGAAGTTTTGCAAATGCTTCGTCGTTAGGAGCAAAGACGGTGAATGGTCCAGCGCTGCTCAGTGCATCGACTAGGCCGGCTGCTTTGACTGCTGCTACGAGTGTCTTGAAAGAACCTGCGGAGTCCGCGGTTTCTACTATGTTGTTCATGTTCTAATGTAAGAAGGGAATGCGGTTATATCCAAAGTGAAAGTTATCATTCTATCTTACACAATCCCTGCATAGCAAGGGATTGACGTGTTGCAAATGCCGTCAGAGTGTACAATCTTGGTTCAGCGTTTCCCGACTTTGCGGACGAATTCCATGCCATCGTCAAAATTCTTTGCGAGGAAATCAGCTAGCGGAGTATTCGTCTTCTCATCAATCATCAGATCAATGAAGCGCTTGTCCAAGAATAACTGGCTGCCGACTAGAACCATGGTGTCCTTGGTGTGAATGTTGGTCCTGAGTATCTTCAATATGCTTTTGAGATCTTCGAGGTTGAACTCCATTGTCACAGAACAACATATCAGGTCAAACCTCTTCCCAGCGCTCTCCAGGTACTTGAAGAGACTCACGACATGTAGCGGAGCGCTGAACAGCTCGACCTCCCACCCGTCATCTTTTAAGAGCTCGGCAAACATCTTGAGCCCCACGGTGTGATACTCTCCCTCGACGAAGTTGGCCAGAAGTGCTGACCCGGTCTTTTCTCTATGAAAACCTCTTAGCTTGCTTGCGAGCGTGTCAACTGCCTCCTGAGTCACCTCCGTGGCGTAGTGTTCATCTGCGACGGTTATGGCGCCCTTCGCCCACAAAGATCCTATTTCCTGCTGGGCTTTAGCTAGAATCTGGAAGAGTTGTATCAAAGTAAACTTCTTTGATTCAGCCAGGTCGCCCAAAAATGCTAGCGCGTCTTCCCTCTGTTTTTTAAGCATAAACCCGAGGTATTGATCCAAATGGGTGGAAAGATATTCGGTCATTTCCCGCCTACCTTGCTCGAGCTCTTCAGTACCAACTCGAATATGTTTTTCATTTGATTTGCATAGGTTTCGCTTTCGATCAGCATGAGCTGTGAGGCCGTGTTGAACGTTGTTTCTGGAGATAAAAGCTTCTTTCGAACGCTGCTCTTTGAGTAGAACAAGAACATCGAAGTGTCCTTGGTTACAAGGAAGGTGGGAGAGCTGCCGCTGCGCCAGAACAATTCAACGTCTTTGGAGAGAAAAGAGTATTGTTTAGGGATTGATTTTTTTGATGTGGAAAAGATTATCCGTGCTGACTTAGGCTTCTCTGAGATGAAACTGAGCATGGTGAATATATGTTCAGCGGATTCTTCGTTTATCGCAATCGAGACTTCGGAGCCTACTAGTAACTCTCTTAGGGCAATCTGGATATTCGCAAGGCCCTGGAGCAGCGAGACCATTGATTTTGTCTTAACTTCTTCCTTACCAAGGATGGATTCGACGCTGATTGGATTCAAGTCCCGGAGAGATTCGATAGCTTCGCTCTCAAGGTGACTCAGTTCTGTAAGTTTGGATTCCTGCATCGAGAGAAGACGGCGAAGAGCTACCTGCGGCGAGACTGTGGAGTATTTCTTCGGTCGGGATAGGTTGACGTTGACAAGGCCCAGAGCTGATAGTCTCTGGAGTATCTGGTAGGTCCTGACTCTTCCCTTTCTCGATAGTTTGCTGATGTCCGACCCTTTGAGCCAGCTTGTTTGTTTCTTGTTCACGCGAGAAAGCAACACGAAGAACGCAGCTTCATCCTTGGAGAGTCCGAATTGTGTCAGAAGATTGAGAACCGCACTCGCTCTCTCATCGTAAGGTTCGCTCAAATTATGCCAGTGCCCCCATGTAATTTGATTTCATCTATGGCCAGCGTCAGAGAAAAGTAATGTAAGTCATATATCTAACTAACAACGTGGTTAATATCCTCTTTGCCGAACTTCATCCTAGAAAATAAGAATGTCAACGATAACAGTTCTGGTTATTCCTACTTGCCTAACAGGCGGCGTACTAATTGCTCTCTGGATCTTTGGAAGCCGGCGGTTCATAAGAGGAATTGAGACTCCCAAATATTCAGTTTTGGATAGAAAAAGCGGCTATGAAATTCGAGAATATGAACCATACATCGTTGCACGGACCGACGTGCACGGCTCGTTCGGTGGATCATTGAATCAAGGATTCAGGATTATCGCGGACTATATTTTCGGAAATAACGTGAGCATAAGATCAGCCATCATGCAAGAAACTTCTTCGTCCCGTAGCCAGGAAAGCTCCGAGATTAAAGGAGAAAAGATCCCTATGACTGCTCCCGTCATTTCAGAGAAGATACATAGTTTGGACATGCAAGGAAAATACTCGATCTCTTTTGTGATGCCGTCAGGATATTCCTTAGAGACTATTCCAGCCCCGAGAGATGGTCGGGTTGAGATAATGGAAGCAAAGAGACACTTCGCAGCCGTGCTCGCTTTCTCCGGATATGCAACAGAGAAAAGAGTGCTGCGCAAGCGCCGGCTATTGAGGGAGATGCTTACGCGAGATGAAATCAAGACGAAACATGGCTACAAAGTAGCCCAATACAATCCTCCATGGACCTTTCCTCTAATGAGAAGAAACGAGGTGATCATTGAACTGCAAGATGAGTTTGGAATGCCTAAAGTCTAGAGAGGGGTTGAATTCAGAGATGAGATTTTCAGGAACAGTGATTCGGAGGAAGAAGACAGTCATAGTAGTCTGGGCGCTAGCCTTTCTAGCACTCACTCCGCTGATAATGAATTACTCTCATTATGTGAACTACTCGATAAGCTCAAACTCGCTATCCAACAGCGAATCTTCAAGAGCACAAAACACACTTTCCCAGGTTTCACAGCAGAACTCATCTCTCATAGTTGTTGTGCAACCCAGCGTGGGAGAATCTGCAGTACAACTTGCAAACCAGACACTCGCATTTCAGGAATCACTCAATTCCGACAAGTTGCCGTTCTACTCCAGCTCAGCTTCGGCTTTCTCAGCTTACGCGAATTTTCTAGACAGTGTGCTCTCTGGAAACCAAACCTCGGCAATCCGGGGATTTTACGATAACTTTACTTCGCTTTCAACTCAAGTTTACTCTTTCCCGAACGCGTTTCTTGGGAACTGGTCTCAAAGTGGGTACGCCCAGAATTCAATAGGACAAGCGGCTTCGATGGCAGGCTACAACTATTCCCGGCCATACGAATCGATTTTCATCAATGCACTAAATCAGTCGTTTAGTTACCAAACTGGAGCTACTGGGCCCGAGAGGGTTCAAAACGCAACCCAAGCAGCCTCTATTGCCTACATTGGGATGAGCAACCCGCTCGTCTTCACTGTGGTTGGAACTCCTGACTATAACGTTACAAATTACAAATCTAGCTTGATGCCGACAGCGGCGGAGCTCCTCACAAAGTATTCCGGGCATCTTGTCACGGTTCAGGTGCTTGATTCGGTTCTTTCCGGGGCACAAGATATAGGCAAATACTACGTCTCGAAATTCGGACTGCTTGACGCGCCAAGTTTTCTTACCCAGAGCTCGGTGAGTCCCGACAATTCCACGTATCTGATCACAGTCAACCTAAACGTCACGGAGAACTATCGCGGAACAAACAACTTCTATCCGGCGCAGAACGCAACAGTGACACTCAAGAGTTTGGCGCAACAATATTTTGGAAGCAGCACCCAAGTCACCGGGCAGGGAGCGATTGCATTCGACACGCAAAACCTCTCTTCTAACTCTGGGTTTGTATTCGCATTCACTTTCATCTTCCTCGCAATCGCGGTAGCAATAGTTCTTGCATCGTTCCTGACCCCCGTTTTGGCGCTGGTTTTCGTTTCACTTGCAACGGCGCTGGGATACGTCTCGATTTATGTGACGGGCGTTGCAGTGGGAAAAGTGGACTTTACAGTTACGTACACTCTGACCGCAGTGATACTTGGAGTTGCGACAGATTACTTTGTGTTCATTCTCTCAAGGTACAGAGAGGAACTCAGATCTGGAAAGAGCAGCCAGGAGGCGCTGCTCGCAGCGACGAGCAAAGCGGGCTTTGCCATAATAGTGTCTGGCATAACGGTAGCAGGGAGTCTGGGGGCACTGTCTTTCGTTGCAGATCTCAGGACATGGGGGCCAGTGCTGTTCATCTCGATACTGCTCACGGTCGCCATGGAGACTACTCTCCTTCCAGCAGTTGTAAATCTAATTGGCCCGAGACTCTTCCTGAAGAGAACGCTTGCAAAAAAGGTGTCCTCGGAGACAAACGGGGACCATTTCTTTGGAAAGAAATCAATCTTTTACCGCGCGACGAAGTTTTCCGAGAGGCACAAGTTTGCTGTGATTGGTGTGATACTGATCCTTGCTATACCAGCTGTGTATTTCTGGTTCAACGTCCCCACGACTTACAATTTCAACGAGGGACTTCCGAGCAGTCTTCCTAGTGTTCAGGCGTTCAATACGATAAATCAGAAGTTTGGAAGCGATCTAATCTATCCAAATTTCGTGATAGTTAACTTTACGCAGAGTGCCCTAGTTGGCAATGGAAGCCTTACTCTGGGTGCTCAACAGACTCTGGGTCAATACGCTCAATATCTGCTTGGAGAAGAAGGAGTCAAGTCGG
>DAIDAB010000074.1 GCA_027310845.1 bacterium
ACTCGAAAGCATATGCCAATGATTGCGGTCGTGAGTAGTATGTTTGCAATGTTGAGGCTCAAGAATTCTCCCTTGCCGCTAGCCACAGGGGCAACAAACCAATTCGGGAGAGGAACCACTGTGTTGAGCAAGATCATTAGAAAGAATGCCACGATGAATAGTGGGAATGCACCAATAACGCTCCCGTAATTCGAAACGCTCTGAGCCTTTGGATCTTTCTTACCTTTCCTTGCAAATCTCATGACAAGTAAAAGGATGACTGGAGCGAGAAGCCCGATCCTGATAGATTTCACCCACAATGCGGGAAGCAGTGATGCGTTTCCGCCACCCTGAAGAGCGGCGGCGACAAGCTGAGGAAGGTCAAGTGTCGGCGCTCCGGTCCAGATACCATACACATTTGTGCTGAGAGAGAGTAGTCCATCAAGAACTGGATAGAGGAACAGGACAAACGTCCCGAACACAAGAATAGTGGCAAGAGCCATGCCCGCAGAATCTTCGTCTGACTTGATGGCCTGCTGGGTCGCGACAATTGCTGATATGCCACAGATCCCTGTTCCGACCGAAACGAGGACGCTAGAGTGGTCATCGAGGCGAAGGAGCTTCCCAAGAAAATACGCAACAATCATTGGTATCACGACTGTGATGAGTCCAATCGCAAGAATCCACTGCGATCCAGGTTTCAACCACAGGTCGTAGGAAAAGTTCAGCCCGTACAGCACTATGCCGATTTTGAGGAGCCATCTTGTCGAGAACTGCAGTCCGTTTGAGAATCTGCTCGGAAGAATAACAATGTTCGTGACCACTATTGCAATCACCGCAGCTATCATGAGTGAGATGACTGGTGCAGGGACGTGGTAGACTGATTCAACATAGTCTGACTCGAACCAGTAGATGAGTTCAGAGACAACTGCTATTGGAAGTACAATAAGGAGTAGTCCTGGTATCGCTGATTTTGTTTCAGCCCAAGAAGGGAGTAGCTTGAATGATGCCAAATAGGGTCTCAACTACCAAAAGATTGAATGTAGATTCCGGATTCAACTATCTGATGCAGAAATGTCGCTGACTATGACTAGGCATGAGGAGAAATTTTCTATTCGGATTTTCTGCGATTGGTTTGGCTTCAAGATTTTAGCTCTTCACTTCGAGGAAAAAACGATGCAAATTGGGTTTATCAATTTGTTTGTTTGATGCTGCTTGAACCACTTTCGAGGAGTTAAAGCGATGTCTAAAATACACTCGAAGAGTGAATTCTTTCAGAAATGACCGTGTTTGGCTCACAAACCAAGTTTGATTAGATATCCGAAGCTGGCAAGCCAGTCAACTCGCGCGCGCAGCGATGCTATTTGCGCATTGAATGAAGCTCTTCGGGCAGCAGATCCCAGAGTGATATTGCGGCAAAAGGTCAGCCTCCAAGGTTCAATTCTAACTCTCGCGACAATCAAACTGAATCTTACAAACTTTTCGAGAGTTCTTGTAATCGGAGGAGGAAAAGCAACCGCAGGTATGGCTGTCGAGATGGAGAAGATCCTTGGAAGTCATCTGAGGGCAGGAGTAGTGAATATTCCTGATTATACAAGGCCAAAACCAGAGTCTTCCAGGATTGAGTTTTACGCAGCGACCCATCCTATCCCGAGTGCAAAAGGTATCAAAGGCGTGCAAAGGATGCTAGATCTTGTTGGCAAGCCATCAATTGATGATTTAGTAATCTGTTTGATCTCAGGCGGAGGATCGTCATTAATGCCGATGCCTCTTGAGGGAATCGCAATTTTGGATCTTGAGAAAATAACTAACCTGCTTCTGAAATCTGGTGCAGACATACACCAGATAAACACTGTCAGAAAGCATCTTTCCGCAATCCAGGGTGGGCGGCTCGCTCAGAAACTCTATCCAGCAAGAGTTGTCTCGCTCATAATTTCCGATGTTGTTGGAGATAACCTTGACTTTGTGGCATCTGGACCCACAGTTCCTGATTCAACTACTTACCTAGATGCAAAGGAAATTCTCCTGAAACATCGCTTGTGGGACAAAGTTCCGAAGGTGAGTGCGCTAATCGAGTCTGGCGTTTCAGACAAGTCTCTTGAGTCGCCAAAGCAGGATTCCAAGATCTTCAAACGAGTGACAAACATCCTAGTGGGAAGCAACGAAGAATCGTGCGAAGCTGTAGCAAGATACTTGAAGAATGCGGGATACAAGACCTTGATTCTCTCGACCCAGGTTCAGGGAGAGGCTATGGAAGTTGCAAAAGTCTTTTCAGGCATCCTATCTGATATCCGAATTCATGGCTTGCCTTTGAAGCCTCCTGCCGCACTCATCGCAGGAGGAGAGACCACGGTGACAGTATCAGGTCGTGGACACGGGGGAAGAAATCAGGAACTGGCACTGTCCGTTGCTATTGGAATCTCTGGTCTAGGAAACGTATCGTTTGCTTCGATGGGAACCGACGGAGTCGATGGTCCTACAGACGCAGCAGGAGCAATTGTAGATGGAGAGACGCTTAGAAGGGCCGCTCGATTGAAGATGAATGCGAATTCTTTTCTTGTGAACCATGATTCGTACAGTTTCTTCAAGCGGCTGGGAGATTTTCTAATCACTGGGCCGACTGGAACCAATGTAAATGATATTATGGTTCTTGTTGCTCCTAAGTGAGCTCCTGTGCCATGAGTGTCATGCCCTTTATTTTGGAAGATGTCTGATCATCGAGGAGGAGCACCCTGTCTCCATTTCCGAATATCTCTTTCTTTACGAGTCTATCAAGCGTCGAGATAAGAGTCACATCATGAGAACCGGATTCTGCCATTATTGGAAATGCGCCCCACACAATCTTGAGTTTCCTGAGGTCAGATTCTCTTTCTGATACTGCAATTATCGGTGTGCGTGTTCTGATCCTTGATATCTTCGGGAGCATGTGTGCAGATCTGAGCTTTGTGAGGATAGCCTTTGCACCGATTCTGACAGATGTCTCAGCTGTTGCTGTGCTTATTGCATCCTCGAGATTTTGCACTCCGTGTGAAGTCTCTATAGTCCTTCTACTCTTATACATTCTTTCCTCGGCTCGCATGGAAACTCTGTGCAGCATCCTGACGCATTCAACAGGATATTTTCCAACTGCAGTCTCCTCGGAGAGCATGACTGCGTCCGTTCCGTCGAATATCGCATTTGCGACGTCGCTGACTTCTGCCCGAGTCGGAAAGGGATTGCTTACCATTGTTTCGAGCATCTGAGTTGCAGTTATCACTGGAATCCCTGCGTCATTGCAACTAGAAATGATCTGCTTTTGGAGCTCGGGAACCATTTCTATTGGATTCTCCACGCCTAGATCTCCTCTTGCGACCATGAGCGCGTCTGAAGACTTGACGATTTCCTGAATGTTCTCAAGGGCTTCTCTTTTCTCGATTTTCGCGATAATCGACACGTTTTCTCCTCTTCTCTTCACGAATCTTCTGACCGATTCGATGTCTTGTGCCGACCTCACAAAGGAGACGGCAACAAAATCAACTCCATGTTCTAGACCAAAAGAAAGGAAATTTCTGTCTTGATCAGTGAAAGTCTCGAAGCTTTGACTGAGCTTTGGGGCGTTGACTCCCTTTCCAGATAGCAACGGTCCACCGGTGACACATTTACACTTGATTTCGGTCGTGCTCGTTTTTAAGACCTTGAGCCTGATAGAGCCATCCGAGAGAAAGATGAGAGAACCCTCAACTACGTAGTGTGGAAGATTTCCAGATCTCAAAGGAACTAGTTGCGAATCTCCTATAATCTTTCTTGTCGTCAGTGTCACGAGCGAGCCTTTCTTGATGTTCACAGTAGTGTCATGGAGTGTTCCAACTCGAAATTTTGGCCCAGGCAGATCCTGGAGTATCGCGACCTGCTTACCTGTTCTTTCGCATATCTTTCTGATTGACCTTATGACCTCAAGATGCTCCGATGGGCTGCCGTGAGAGAAATTCAACCTCGCGCAGTCCATTCCAGCATTCGCTAGTTTTCCCAGCATCTGCTCTGAGCTCGTCGCAGGCCCTATTGTGCAGACTATCTTTGTATGCCTGCGTCCTAAGAGATTCTCCATTTGCCATCAGGTTGGGGAGGCAGGAGCACAGTTAATAACAGTGCGCTCCTATCAAACATTCAAGCTAGGAATATACTGTTCAAGGAACGAAACCCTTTGAGTTCTTCAATCCCAGTCTACAGCCATCATGGAAAGTATCCGCTTGCCATCCTGAGCGCGCTCCTGATGATCATAGTCGCGTTTCTATTCGTTGGGGTGGCAGAGGTTGCTTTTGCGCAGATTGGAATAACAAGACTGGAGTTTATCGTAATTCTATTCGCCACATTTGTAGGGAGTTTCGTGAATATTCCCGTGTGGAAAATAAGGGAAGTCCAGCGTGTCTACGAGTTTGAACAGGTCAGGATCTTCTGGATGAATTATCGCATTCCTCGTATTCGCCTGAAAGAAGTCTCAACACTTGTTGCGGTGAATCTCGGCGGGGCAATCATTCCAGTCTTGGTATCGATTTACCTTCTTGCAACCCACCTTTCTCAGATTCCTTATGCGTTGTTTGCCGTGGCAATCACTGCTTTCATTGTCAATCGCGTCGCAAAAGGAGTGAGAGGAGTGGGCATCGTCACCCCGTTTCTAGTTCCACCTATTGTGGCCGCCTTGGTTTCGTACATTTTGATGCCGGTTTCGCCGAGCGCTATAGCTTATGTCTCAGGAACACTTGGTGCGCTTATTGGCGCTGATCTTGCAAACTTGAATAAATTGGGCAAGCTCGGGGCACCAGTTGCCAGCATTGGTGGTGCAGGCACGTTCGATGGCGTATTCCTTACCGGAATCATCGCAGTGGTTCTTCTATCGATATTCTAAGTTGGTCTGGAGGTTGCTACCAAGTCAGTCATACAATACTACTAGGTATATTAGGACGACCAGCTTTAAATCAGAAAGTGACTATTTCATGCAATTCAAATCAGAAAGCATAAACAAATTGTCAGGTTTGATCAAGGGTCTACACCACATCACGCTTGTGACTTCAAATCAAGAGGTGAACAGGAGATTTTACACCGAGGTGCTTGGACTCAAGCGAGTGAAGCTCACTGTCAACCAAGATGATATTTACCATCGACATCTTTTCTACGCTGATGAAAAAGGAACTACCGGAAGCGCCATAACATTCTTTGAGTGGCCCGAACTTCCGAAGGGAGAGATCGGGCTAGGCTCTCCGCATCATCTTGCATACACTGTGCCGCGCATTGACGCGATTCCAAAATGGAAGTTTTGGCTCTCCTCGCAAGGGGTATCGGTTGAAGGGCCTTTCGTTCGTGGCGGGAGGATCTCACTATATCTCAGAGATCCTGATGGTGTGATAGTTGAGATTACAACCCCAAACACAGACAATATTTCTTCAGAATACATCAAAGAGCTTGAACACCTAGCACCTTCAGTTTCGGAAATAACTCAAGAGATGAAGCTTACCACATTTGACCACGCGACGCCAATCTCAAGCGATCACGATCTCACAGAGCGTTTCCTAGAAAAGCTCCTTGGACTCAAAAGTTCCACGCGCACGAATCCAGATCAGGAAGGAACCACAATACTTGAAATTGGAAACGAAGACAGATCCGACTTTTTGCGTTACATCGCTACGCCAAGTGCAAGGGATGGATTCGTCGGAAAGGGCAACGTACATCACATTGCAATGAGCGTGGAAGAAGATGAAGATCAGCTAAAGATAATGCGCAGGCTCAACGATACTGGAATAGGAAACTCTGGTATTGTAGACCGATTCTGGTTCAAGTCGCTTTACTTTAGAGATCCAGACGGCAACCTCCTTGAGATTGCCACAAAGCGTCCAGGTTATACTGCGGACGAGCCCTTGGAGAAACTGGGTTCAAAACTCGTCCTGCCAGCGTGGCTAGAGCCGAGCAGGCAGAGAATCGAAAAGAAGCTCGAAGCGCAGGATGCAAGAAGCAGTGGAGAGTGGCCCCCATCATATCCTTTGCTTAAATCGCCACCAGAGAGCTTGCAGAATTGAACTTTCATTGCTTTCTTTTTGGATCATACAAGTTAAGAGATATTCCCGCGCGTGAAACACGGAGATAGTTGTTTCACATAATAACCTGAGGAGCAAAACAAGAATTCCAACGAAACCTATCTATATGGACATCCTGTATGGGTTCAATTGTTTCAATACAGGAATTGTGGCTTCTGCCTATTTCATTGGAATAATTGCATCTATTCTCTAAAGCAATGGCTTTTCTCTACTTATGATATCCAGCCTAGCAAGGGATCAAAAACAGCTTGCGGTGAGGTAGATTCCAGAAGACACAAGAATCACCTATTCAATACGCGCATTACACAGGGCTAGCTGGTGGCTCGTCGCGCTGTGACTTTGTTCATTGCTTGATTTAGGTCATCAAGAATGTCGGCGTAATACTCTACACCGATCGAGAGCCTTATCATCTTCTCTGTGATTCCGAGTTCACTCTTTTCTCTCTGTTCAAGGTCTGAATGAGTCATCGTCGAGGGATGCTCTGCTAGCGTCTGCATCCCGCCTAGACTGACCGCAAGATGGGCTAGTTTCAGTGCGTTGAGAAACTGGAAAGCCTCCCTTCTTCCATCTTTAATATCAAATGAGATCATTGAACCTGCGTTCTTGCACTGCTTCTGGAAGATTCTGTATTGAGGGTCGCCTGGCTTCAGCAACCCAGGGTAGTACACTTTTTCAACCTTGGGATGCTTTGCAAGCCACTCTGCGACATATCTTGCATTCTTTGCCTGTGCTGTCATGCGCATCTTCAGTGTCTCGAGGCTTCTAAGAAGAAGATAACCGTCAAAGGGGGAAAGAATTGTGCCTAGCATCGTCCTGTAAACTTTGATATTGTCATCTATGACCTCTTGATTTCCCATTGCTGCCCCCGCCACCACATCGCTGTGGCCACCTATGAATTTAGTCGCAGAATAAAGGATGAGATCTGCTCCCTGTTCCGCGGGATTTTGCCACATCGGCCCAAGGAATGTGTTGTCCACGGCGAGAATGATATTGCGTTTTGCGTGCCTTGAGGTTTCTCTTGCAATCTCGGCGATTTCCTTGATATCGGTTAGAGCACAGGTTGGGTTCGCAGGCGTCTCCAGGAATATCATCGCAGGATTCTCTCCCTTACTCTTCTGACGAAATAACTCTTCTCTCACTTTCCCAGCAGCCGAGCCTGCAGGAAATGGAACAGTCTTGATTCCAATTCGGGGAAAAATATGGCGAAACAGGTAATCTGTCCCACCGTAGACCGGCACGCTGAAGAGCACGGTATCACCAGACGCGCAAAGCGACAGGACAGAGGTTGCAATGGCCGACATTCCGGCCGCGAAAACTGCGGCACTCTCAGTCCCCTTCTCGAAGAGGGTGAGCCTATCTTCCAGGATCTCGAGGTTTGGGTTGTTTAGGCGGCTGTAGATGAGGCTTGCCTGCTCTCTAGGTTTTCTCTCACGAAGGTGATAGGCAAGCTCAAACGATCGCTTTGCATCCTCCGCACTCTTGAAGACAAAGGTGGATGAAAGAAAGATTGGAGGGACCACAGCTCCCTCCGAGAGTGCTGGAGCGTAACCATACGTAGGGGCTAGGCTTTCAGGCCTGTATTTCTTTCTTAGTGCCTTTTGGATTCTCTTGTAATCATGTACTGGCATACCATTTGAATATCACGTAGAGATCTAAATTAGTGATTCTGTTCTTCAGTATGCTCGGGCTTTCAAAAGTTCAAACAGCTCTTTGTGAAATGTCTGTGGTTTCGAAGAAGGTAGATCGGCAGGATTATCGAAACTACAATACCAGCGACAGCACTCTTGGGCTGTCGTAGCAAATGCCCTTGCGTCAAGCACTAATGTTAGAACAGCGATCACGAGAGTACCCCGAGCAACCCCCATCCTCTCAACAGCAACAAACCAGGGATGACCAGAAGACCCGCCGGACCAAGAATGAGTTAAGGCGTTGATGAATTGCATTGTGAGCGCTTGTGGTGGAGTAATGAGTGCCAATCCTCAAGAGAGACCAGGTTAGAAGAACATTAGTCTTTGAAGGAATTGGATTATTTCGCGAACTGCCACAAGCCTTGCGTTCACGTCGTCGGCTTGAGAGAAATCTGCTTTTGTTCTGTTGGCGGTAGTTTCATGAGTTGCCTGACCTTAAGATAGAAAGGTACCGTGTAAATGACTTGACCAGCCGAGGCTATCCCGCCAACGAGTAGAATAAACTGACCAAGAACGTTTGGAACCCATGAAAGAAGAAATCGTAGAGTGCTTGGAAGCGCATTGCCAAGATAGGCAAAATTGAAAGGGAATACCCATAGAAACCAGAAGAAGGCTGTTGCCCAAAGGAGTGCTCCAAATACTTCAAGTGGTCGGACTGAGTTTCTTTTGCCAACAAACAATCTTGCCAAGCTTGTGACAATACCGAATAGTCCTGCTGCATAAAAGAGCACTATCTCGGTTGTTCCAAAGTTCGATGTGAAAAATCCGGTGTTAGTAAGCTGGTGATCGACAAAGAAAGCAATAAGAAGCAAAGTGACAATTACTGTAGCTATTTCACCAAGCCTTTCCGATAGCTTCAGTACATCTCTTTCCTTCGCTAATTTTGCGCGACGGGCAAACCAGCTGTCAGCATAATTTCTCTCTTGCATCTTCACAACACTCCTATGACCTTTTCGTTGAGAAAGAGTGAATGCCAGAAGCATTTATTCCCCGTAGACGATCATCACAAATGATAATGGTGATAATAATAAACTCCAAGTGTTGAGAGAAATGTCTCACCAAGAAGCGTGATTGCTCTAAGTATTCAGCCTGTTGTGAAGAATACGTGACTCACTGGAGCTCATTTGTTGTTTCGTTTCTCTCTGTCGCAAGTTTCGAAGAGCTGTTATCAATGTTGATGATAGTATACGCGATTTATATCAGATACTAATATTGTACTTAACTAGGTGAATTAATTGGCATCTCTATCG
>DAIDAB010000075.1:0-302 GCA_027310845.1 bacterium
ACGCGGTTGTGAAACCAGATGAAATAGTTTCCCGAACAAAAGAGCTTGCTGAAAAACTGGCAAAAGGCCCTAAAGGAATCGGACTGGCTAAGAGGGCGATAAACAAGGCGCTCTATCTTGATGTTGAGGGCGCCATAGATTACGAGGCGCATATTCAAGAGATTGCAGGCTCGAGTGAAGATCACAAAGAGGGTGTAAAGGCATTCCTTGAGAAAAGGCCCGCGCAATTTCAAGGAAAATGAAGCCTAGCGAATCGCTTGTGTCAATGAAAGTTCAGATATTACCATGAGATTCTGCGATAC
>DAIDAB010000075.1:312-4948 GCA_027310845.1 bacterium
GTGTTGCAGCTTATGAGATCGAGCGAAAGGAGCGTTTGTTTTTCCTTCGCCCAAGATGTCCCGCTGATTCCGACTCTTCTCAATATCGCACTTGAACAGAGTGTGCCCTCAAACAGAAGCGCGAGTAAAATCCTTGTCTGCACCGCAGTAAAGACAAATTGACTGAGCATTGCTTTGGGTGGTCAGGATCACCGCGCTTAATATGATTATCTTATTTGCGATCTGAATTGAACATGGTTAGGACACTTGCAAACATTTCTTGTGTTTGAAAGCCATCCCGAATCAATGTTTTTGATACGCTGAATATTGGAAAACCACAGATAGGATGCAACAAACACGTTTAAGTTTTGTATAGATGAACGCAAGCTGACACGAATAGTGGCAAAGTCGGACGGCGATCTTGATTACTCGAAGGATCCTCCTGAGATCGAGCTTCCTAACATCTACCCTGTGGAGTGGACCGTGGACAATCCGAAACTTTACGAGCTTTTTGAGCGTGCGAAAAGAGAAGCGTGGAATCCTTCTGTCATAAACTGGGATTCACTGGATCCAAAGGATTACGACGACGATCAGAAGACGGCCATGGCATATTGGTGGGCATTACTATCAAATTTCGAAAACTCCGGTCCCCCGGTGTTTGCAAAGGCGATGATCCATACTTTTGAAATCCATGAACAGGATCCGGTCAAGAAGATGTTTGCATCAATCGTGATGGATGAGTGCAGGCACGACGAGTGCTGCATGAGGGCCTGCAACAAGATGTGCCCATATTTCCTGCAGGGCTGGAAGCCAAAGACAAGTTTCGACGAGGCGGCTCTCCGAAACATAAGGTGGGTCTATTACAACGGCGCCAGGTACTGGAGAGGATACAACACGGCCTACATCAGGCACTCCTGGCCGATAATATTCTCCTCGTTCATGCTGGGAGAGAGGTGCGCCGCGACTTTGTTCAGCGAGATGAGCAAGCACTCAAAACACCCGACATTCACCGAGGCTCTAAAGAACATCGCGCGCGACGAATCTAGACACCTCGCGTTTACTTGGCTCGGCCTTGAGGGCATCGCGTCAAAACTCACGGAGGAAGACAAGAAGACCGTGACAAAGCAGCTCCGCGCCGGATTCACTTTTCTTTCAATGATACTTTACGAGCCGCCGAAAGAGTTCTGGAAACTCCCTCCAGATTTCATAGATGTCCAGAGGAAGATGGAAGGTATAGCTCGGGACGCAGGACTAGGCGTTCTCTCGCTCGAAGAAAAGACAGAGTGCTGGAAGAACGCTATACTTGAAGTAAAGCGGAGGATGGATGACTTTGGAATTGATTTCCCCGCCCTCCCGGAGATAGGCATCTCTGGCAAGGAAACTGAATTTGATGAAGATTCCATGATGCCCACATTCTGAGACTGCTTTTGGACTTGCCCTAGAGCAATGGAATGATTAAAGAAACCCCTGCCGAGAGCAAAAGATCCAGCAGATGCCCGCACAGGTCTTACAGGACGCAGTAATTGTTGACTGCATTCGGACTCCGATAGGAAGACACGGTGGCGTTCTCTCCTCAGTCAGACCCGATGATCTTGCAGCACTTTTGATTAAGGCTCTCGTCGAGAGAAACAAAATCGATCCAGATCAAATCGAGGACGTTCTCTTCGGTGATGGAAACCAAGCAGGCGAGGACAATAGAAACATCGCAAGAATGTCTCTGCTCCTCGCGGGCCTGCCTTTCAAAGTCGCGGGATGCACTGTAAATCGCCTCTGCGGCTCGGGGCTAGAAGCAATCAACCAGGCAGCTCAAGCGATCATGGTTGGAAACGGTAGCATCTACATCGCAGGTGGAGTCGAGAGCATGAGCCGTGCCCCATATGTGATACCAAAGAACGGAAAAGCCTTTGACAGGAATCCCCAGATCGCTGACACGACTATTGGCTGGCGTCTTGTCAATCCAAAGCTTACTGCGCAATTTTATCCGTACAGCATGGGAGAAACTGCTGAGAACCTTGCAGAGAGGTATGAAATCCCTAGAGACGAGCAGGACAAGTTTGCACTCAAAAGTCATGAACTTGCAACTAGAGCCCAAGAACAGGGTGCATTCAAGGAAGAGATCATTGCGGTTCCAGTTCTCGGTAAAGATGGAAAGGAGTCTCTCGTGGAGAAAGATGAGGGCCCCCGTTCCGACATTTCCCTCGAGAAGCTTGCTTCTTTGAAACCAGCCTTCAAGGAGGGCGGAACGGTGACTGCAGGGAACTCTTGCGGGATCAATGATGGGGCGGCAGCGTGCCTCGTAATGTCCTCAAAGCGGGCGAAAAGATTGGGGCTGACTCCAAAAGCGAAGATTGTCGCGGCCGCAGTTTCGGGCGTGCATCCTTCGTTCATGGGCCTTGGTCCAATTC
Organism: bacterium; assembly: GCA_027310845.1. Lineage (GTDB taxonomy): Archaea > Thermoproteota > Nitrososphaeria > Nitrososphaerales > CADDZS01 > JASHOD01. The sequence goes on from DAIDAB010000075.1 coordinate 2,697, forward strand.
CTGCCACACGCAAGGTGTTAAAGCGGGCAAAACTTGAACTCGATCAGATTGGTCTTGTCGAGCTGAACGAAGCCTTTGCTGCTCAGGTTCTTGCATGCCTCAAGTTCATGAATTTTGACTCCGGTGGAAAAATGAATGTGAACGGAGGAGCGATTGCCCTAGGACATCCGATAGGATGCTCTGGTGCACGCATCATGACTACGCTCGTCAATGAAATGGCTAGAAGAAAAGTCGACCATGGACTTGCGACGATGTGCATAGGGGTCGGTCAGGGTATAGCCACAGTGGTCGAAAGGGTCTAACTTTTCGCTACAGGTAGGTCTATTGCCCCAAATAATAGACATGCACGTCCATCCGTGGACACTTGATTTCATGGATAGAAACGAGTGCATCAAGTTTGCGATTAACTTCTTTCGCATTCCCCGCGAATTGCTTCCCAAAACAATTGAAGATCTCCTCGCAGATATGGATGAGTGCAAAGTCAGCAAGTCAGTCGTTCTTGGTCAAGATGTCCGCAGCGTCGAAAGGAAGGAATTCGTGAACTACACTCTTCCAAACGAAGAGCTCAAATCGCTCGTTGACAAGTATCCAGAGAGATTCATTGCCTTCGGGGCGGTTGATCCGAGGAAGGATGATTCACTTTCAAAACTTAGGACGATGGCTAAGGACTATGGCTTCAGCGGAATAAAGTTCCACTGCGACGCCTCGGGGCTCTATCCAAATGACAGGTTGTTGTATCCTATTTACGCAAAGTGCGAGGAATACGGGCTCGTCGTTCTGCATCACACAGGAACCACCGGCCTTGGGTATTGCAAGATCAAATTCGGAAGGCCGCTAGACCTTGACGACGTTGCTCAGGATTTCCCAGAACTCAAGATTGTCTGCGCGCATTTTGGGTGGCCATTGATGGAGGAGTGCTTTGCGGTCGCAACGCGAAACCCAAATGTGTACGTCTATTTCTCCGGCTGGCTCGCGAGATACTTTCCGCCGCTTCTAATCGTATACATGAACGGGCTCCTCAAGGACAAGATGCTCTTTGGCACAGACTATCCCATGATTCGCACTCCACTTTGGATGAAGGAGTTTAACGAATTCTGCAGGCCGAAACTAAAAGAGGGCGTCGCGGAGAAGATTCTTGGAGAAAACGCTAGAAGACTCCTAAAACTCTAGCATTCTCTCCCTTGCTTTTTCTGCATTCCAATCTCATCTTTCGGGTGCCAGCTTGAAACCGATAAAAATAGACCCCTTTGAATTGAAAGATGCACGAGCCCACGTTTTATCTAGCAAACCTATCGGATTGATCATCAAATGCAGACTGTCTTTGATTCACAGATTACAAAGAATTTTGATCTCGGGAAAAAACGAGAATGGCTCGTCACGAATGGTCTCGGCTCCTATGCTTCGAGCACCGTGATCGGCCTCAACACCCGAGGCTACCACGGCTTACTTGTCGCATCTCTGGATCCTCCGATGATGAGGACTCTTTTCCTTTCAAAATACGAAGAAGCGGTGGAAGTTGGTGGGAAACAATATCTTCTCGCGGTAAATCAATATCCGCATACCGTATATCCTCAAGGCTTTCTTTATTTAGAGCAGTTTAGTTTTGAAAGGTATCCAGTGTTCACATACCGAGTTGGAAATGCCATAATCGAAAAGAGTGTCTTCATGCCCTATGGCGACAATACGACGATAGTAACGTACAAGATCATAGAGACAGATTCAAGCGTGCGACTCTCGATTGTCCCAATCATCAATTATAGGGATTACCACTCCCGGACGCACGAAAAGGCTGACTGGAACTTTGCCCAGACTCTCAACCCAAAGGGAGTCGAGATAAGAATGTTCCCAGGCTCTCCGACACTCTACCTGCAATCCGATATTGCACCATATTTCACGACTGGTCAGTGGTACAAGAACTTCATCTACGAAGAGGAAGCTCAGAGAGGATTGGAAGATAGGGAAGATCAATACAATCCGGGCTTTTTTGCGGCAAAGCTCGATCATGGCATGCAGCTCTCGATTCTTGCATCTCTCCGGCCTCAGGAGACGTTCTCTCCTGAGGGTCAACGGTACAGGGAGATGACCAGGTTAAGAGGACTCCAAAACCGGCTTCCGCAGGGCGACTCGTTCTATCTTTCGCTTGCAAACATCGCTGACACATTCATCGTGAAGCGCAGATCTACGAATGCAAAGACTATCGTGGCCGGCTATCATTGGTTTGCCGATTGGGGCAGGGATGCCATGATCTCCAT
>DAIDAB010000075.1:4958-8958 GCA_027310845.1 bacterium
ACTAAGAGAGAGGAGGAAGCCAAGGAAGTCATCAGGACGTTTCTCTCATACCTCTCTGATGGTTTGATTCCAAACACTTTTCCAGAGTCAGACAACACACAGAGCCCTGGATACAATGCAATTGATGCGCCGCTATGGCTCATTAACGCGTGCTACCACCTATACAATGAGACTGGTTCTCTTGATTATATCAAGGAGGTCTATCCGAAGCTTCTGGAGATCGTTTCTCACTATGAGCATGGGACAAGGCACAACACCATAGTGGATTCGGATGGTTTGGTCAAAGGAGATGACGAGGGCGTTGCTCTCACTTGGATGGACTCGCGGATAGATGGCGTTCCCGTTACGCGAAGGAATGGCAAGCCCGTGGAGGTCTCTGCGCTCTGGTTCAACGCGCTTGGGGCGATGGGAATCTTTGCAAAGCAATTAGGCAATGCATCCGATGAATCGCATTTTACAGAGCTTGCGCAAAAGGCCCAGACATCGTTCAATGAAAAGTTCTGGAACTTGGAGAAATCTTGTCTCTACGACTGCCTTCTCGACGACAAGGGAGACGGAGTCGTAAGGCCGAACCAGATTTTTGCAGTGAGCCTCCCGTTTCCAATACTTCAAAAGGAAAGATGGCGCGATGTTTTGAGAACAATTGAGGCAGAGCTCCTTACGCCAGTTGGACTGCGAACTCTATCTCCGTTTGATCCAAACTACAAAGGCAGGTATGTGGGAGGGCCGAAAGAGAGGGATGCTGCATACCATCAAGGAACCGTCTGGCCATGGCTTTTCGGGGCTTATGTTTCTGCTTATTTGAAATTGTACGGGCCAGAGCCAAAAGTCCTCGCATTTGTTCAGCAGCTATACCAACCGTTCAAAAAGCGCATGACGGAGGCCGGCATAGGAACTATTTCAGAAATCTATGATGCAGACCCTCCTCACTTGGCATGCGGCTGCATATCTCAAGCTTGGAGCGTAGCGGAAATACTCAGATCTTATGTAAGAGATGCACATCAGCTCTAGAGTTATCCGAAAACACGATCGGACTGTCGGAAAATTTCTCTTTGCTCATTTCATTTTTATAGACGGGGAAATTGGAAAGATAAAATCAAATTGAAACAATGGCTAGTCGCTTCCGGTCCGGCCTCCCTGGATGTCGCCGCCGCATTGGCCGCAAAACTCGGGGCAAAACTAGCTAGAGTCGATACAACCGATTTTCCCGACGGCGAATCCAAGGTCAGGATATACGAAGAGACGCGAAACAAAAATGTGATTGTCGTCCAGAGCCTTCATCCCCCCACTGACAGGCACCTCCTCCAGCTTCTGCTTCTCGCCCACAAGTTGAGCGAGGATGGAGCGGACGTGAGCGCAGTCATCCCGTACCTTGCATATGCAAGGCAGGACCGGGAGTTCCTCAAGGGTGAGGTCGTGAGCCTTGGTGTGCTTGCACATCTCTTTCGCTCTGTGGGGATAAAGAGGGTCGTCACGGTGGACATTCATAGCGCACAGGGCCTGGGGCTCTTCTCTATTACTGCGTACAGCTGCTCGGCAATCCCGCTGCTCGCAGAATACGTTTCAAAGAACTACACTCTCAAGAATCCTATCGCGGTCTCCCCTGACTTTGGGAGCAGCGAACGCGTGGAGGCCTTTGCCGCTGTGCTAAAATCAGAATACGTCTCATTCAAGAAGACCAGGGACAGACTTACCGGCGAGGTCATCACTGAAGATAAGAACTTGGACATCGCTGGACGCGACGCTGTGATAATCGATGACATGATTTCCACGGGTACGAGTGTTGCAAAGTGCGCGCAACTTTTGAAAAAGGATGGAGCGAAGAAAGTCATAGCCGCCTGCGCACATGCGCTTCTCGTGGGAGCTGCGGTTGAAAAGATGAAGGCCGCTGGTGTAGACGAGCTCATCGCCTCAAATACAATACCTGGAAAATACAGCAAGGTCGATGTTGCCCCCCTCATCGCGTCGTACTTCGAAAGGCTCTGAACTTTTCTAGATCTGGCGTTAATTGAATCCCCAAGGATCCATGTTCGTCCTCTCGGGGGAGGAGCTCACACTCCCTTTTGCTGAGATTAGGGCGTTAGTCGAGACTTATTCCAAGGACTCGAAGGCTGAACTCGTCGATAAACGGATCTCAACAAGTTCTGTGTCTGATCCTGAAATTGTGCGCAAGATAACCGAGAGGGCTGGATACTGCAGATTCGGCGGATTAATTGTTTCTCGATCGGAGAACCTTCTCTCACTTGCAAACGCACTTGAAATTGATTTCGTAGACCCTGGGAAGACATTTGCAGTCGATAGCTTCACGTTGAGTAAAGAGGAATGTGGTGAGTTAGGCGCTGCGATCAAGTCAAGAACTAATCAGAAGGTTTCGCTCGAAAAGCCTGACTATCTCTTCCAGGCGGAAGCTGCCAAAGAGGGTTTTTTGCTTGCGGTCTCAACGCATGGATACAAGACCCAATCATGGAGAAACCGAAGGCCAAGGGCAAGGAAATTCTTCCTTCCTTCCGCAATATACCCGAAGCTTGCAAGGGTGCTCGTGAACCTCTCAAGGGTCAGGGAAGGCGACCTCTTCCTTGATCCCTTCTGCGGCACCGGGAGCCTGCTCATAGAGAGCGCCGTGATGGGAATAGACTCGATTGGTATTGATTTGACTAGATGGATTGCAAGAGGCGGGCTCTTGAACATGAAGGGGTTCTCTCTTGACTTTCTTGGGATTATCAGAGCAGATTCTACCAGTCAACTGCCTCTCAGGAATATAGACGCCGTGGCAACTGACATCCCCTACGGAAGAGCCTCTTCAACAAAAGGCAAGGCAACCGCTCAGATACTGCACGAGTTCGTTGATTGCATTTCTGAATCCTTTTCTTCATCCAGCGAGAATCCCAAGTACTGCATCGTAATGCACCCCTCTCATGTCGAGTTGAAACTAGAGAGCAACTCATTTCAACTTCAGGAACAGCATCTACTATACGTCCACAGAAACCTCACGAGGGCAATCAGTGTCTTGAGGAAGGGGTAAGAATTGCCAATTCTAAAGATCCAGTTTCTCGGCACGTCATCTGCCGTCCCGACCAAGGAAAGGGGGCTTTCATGTACGTTGATTCATTTTGAAAATGCGATTGTCTTCTTTGACTCTGGTGAGGGTGCGCAGCGCGCCGCGCTAGCTGCCGGAATTGGTCTAAACAGGGATTGCTCAATTTTTATCACTCATATGCATGGGGATCACGTCGTCGGTCTCCTGGGACTCTTGCAAACGATGGCGATGCATCGGAGAGAGCGACCATTGATGATCTTTGGCCCTAAAGGTTTGGTCGAATTTATCACTCTGAACCAAAAGGTTCTCGGTTTCGGGCTTACATACAATGCGTATGCAAAGACCGTCAGGCAGGGCAAGGTCTACGAATCAAAGGTAGGGTACCGAGTTTTTGCGAACAAATCAAACCATTCGCGCCCATCCTACGCGTACCTCTTTGAGGAAACTGAGAAACCCGGAAGGTTTGATACGCGAAAGGCGCTCGCCCTTGGAGTTCCTGAGGGGCCCCTTTGGTCAAAGTTGCAACATGGAAGGAGCGTAAAGTCAGACAGGGGGAAGACTGTTCATCCCTCGCAGGTTCTTGGCAAGCCGAGGAAGGGGAGGCGCATTGGAATATCTGGCGACACAAGGCCGAGCGAGGAACTCGTAAAGTTCTTCCGAGGTTGCGATGCTATTGTGTTTGATTCGACGTACGGGGATGATCACGCGCAGCAGGCAAAGGAAAACATGCATTCAACATCAAGAGAAGCCGCAACTCTTGCCAAAAGAGCAGGGGCGAAACTCCTGATTTTGACTCACTTTAGCGCGCGCTACAGGAACGTCTCACAGCTTGTGAAGCAGGCGCGAGAGGTATTTCCCAACACTATTGCGGCAAGTGACCAAATGGTCTACGATCTCTCTGCCAAGGAATAGTGGCTTGTTATCCACTCGATTGTTTTTTCCAGATTATCCGACTTGATGCGC
>DAIDAB010000076.1 GCA_027310845.1 bacterium
CTTTCATACTCTTGTGAATTATTAAAGATCAATTCGAACTCATTCAAACAATGCGAAGTTCCCAAAACACAATCCCCAATTCCTTGATCTAGCTCGAAAATGGGCGCCGAAGTTATATAAGGAATTATGGTTTTCTCAATGATTCTTCTTTATGCGACTATGCAATTTATCTCAAGCAAGAGATTCTGAAATGAGACTTGTAAGAAATATCAACGTTTCGCTTTGGCAGGCCCAGTTCTACTGAAACCCGATAATCCGGCCCGAAAACCGAATTCTTCAGAGCAAAAGCACTCTCACGTCCTAAAAATGCGGCAGAAAGTCGACATATGATCGCTATGAGATCTTGTACTGCATCAGGTACATCTTTGAAAAGATGCCATCTCTTAGAGCCATGAGCTCATCGAAGCTACCCTCTTCTACGATTCTTCCGTTCTCAAGCACAATTATCCTGTCCGCGAGCCTGATGGTGGAGAGCCTGTGCGCGATTACGATCGCAGTTCTGTCCTTCAGCATTTCCTGAAGAGCACTCTGGAGCTTAACCTCGGATACGGGGTCTAGCCCCGACGTTGCCTCATCAAGTATCAGAAGCTCTGGTTCCCTCAAAAGCGCACGCGCAAAGCAGATCATCTGTTTTTGTCCCATTGAGAGATTTGTCGCTGATTCATTCACAATGGTATTGTAGCCCATCGGAAGCCACTTCATGAAATCATCAAGGCCGATCTTCTTTGAGATCGAAATCACCTCCTCATCGGTTGCATCTTCAGTACCGTACCTGATGTTTTCCATGATGGTCGAGAGAAAGAGAAACGGATCCTGTGAAACCACGCTCAGCCTTTTTCTAAATTCAGCAAACTCGAGTTCTCGAATATCTACGCCGTCAAACAATATCGAACCCTCCTGCGGATCGTAAAAACGAAGTATGAGATTTACAATGCTTGACTTTCCGGCTCCTGTTGGTCCTACTATTGCAACGACTTCATTTGGATTTACCCTCAAGGAGAGATTATTCAGCACTGGCAGGTTTGGCTCGTATCCGAAAGTCACATTTTGGAATTCTGTGCTCGCAGCTTTGCTAGAATAGATCTTCTTTGCCATTCTCTCCTCGGGCGCTCTCACTTCCACAGGGGTGTCAATCACCTGTAGAATCCGGTCAAGACCAGTCACAGCGGACTGGTAGGAATTGTAGAACGTTGTCAGCTGGATAATCGGGTTGAAGAACGCGTTCATGTAGAAAAGGAACGAGACCAAGAGCCCGACGCTCAGGTCTCCGCTCATGATCCTCGTAGTACCATACCAGATCACGAGGGCGATTCCACAGGCCTCGATCACCTGCACGAGCGAGTTGAAAAGTGAGGTGAGCTTGTTCGCGCGCAAGTTGGCCTGGAGGTTTTCAGCATTTGCGCTGTCGAAATCCTCGTTTACACGTTCCTCATTCACAAGTGACTGGGTGACTCGTACTCCTGAGATTCCCTCTTGGAGCTTTGAAGTCACAAGAGCAATCTTTCTTCGCGTCTCGACAAAGCTCGTCTGTATCCTGCCCTGAAATGCAAGTGTGAGTATCACGAGCGCAGGGACAACGCTCAGAGAAACTAGAGTGAGGCTCGGATTGAGAAAAAGCATGATCGGAATGACTGAAACTATTACCGCGATGCCAGCCAAAACCTGGGGGATCTGGAACGTGACAAAATCGGAGAGCGCATCGACGTCATTTGTGATGTAGGACATTATCCTTCCAGTTTCTCTCTTTGAGTAGTAAGAAGGAGAAAGCTCTTGGAGTTTTGCAAATCCATCGCGCCTAATATCACGGATTACATTCTGGCCCAGCAGTTGCATGTGGTATGTTCTTCTGTTATCAGTTGCATAGTTCACTGTATAGAGCGCGAAGTAAATTGCAAGCGAGCTGATAACCGCAAGAAGATTTCTCGCATACATATCATTGACCGAGATTCCAAGCAGATAAGGGCCGACGTCGCCGACCGCCGCAGTGAAAATCAATGATGAAAACACAAGAACAAGGCTTCGCCTGTATCTAATCATGTATGAGGCGAGCCTTTTGACAAGAATGCGGTCGGAGTACTTCCTGTACTTGCGCTCGTTTGGATCAGCTGTTGAGAAGACGCCGCCTGCGTAACCCGTACAACTCACTTCCGTTTAGATTCTATGATTGGATCCGGCTGAAGTGACGAGGCTACAATCGAGCCCATTTGTTCTTGGGGCGCAAGCTGAGAGTGGTAAAGCCGTGCGTATGCCCCGTTCTTTGCAATTAGTGTCTCATGCGTTCCATCCTCTGCAATCATGCCATTTTGAAACACTAGGATTCGCTTTGCAAGTCTGAGAGTAGAAAGTCTCTGAGTAATTATGACAGTCGTCCTTCCGACAACAACGGCCTTCAGAGCGTCCTGAATTGCGAACTCGGTCTCGACGTCAACGCTTGAGAGTGAATCATCAAGTATCAGTATCTTGGGATCAGTGATCAAAGTCCGGGCTATTGCAATCCGTTGCTTCTGCCCTCCAGAAAGCGTAACGCCCCGCTCGCCTACGAGCGTGTCATACCTGTCTGGGAAACGATCGACAAATTCGTGGACCTTTGCAATTCGTGCTGCAGCAATTACGAGCTCTTCAGAAGCATCAGGTTTCCCGTACTTGATATTGTCCCTAATCGTAGCAGAAAAGAGAAAAATGTCTTGGCTCACGATTCCTACGTTTGACCTCAGTGACCTGAGTTTGAGGTCGCGGATATCGACTCCATCTATCATGACTCTCCCAGAAGTGACATCGTAGAACCGCGGAACCAAGTTCGCAAGTGTTGTTTTTCCGGAACCACTTGTCCCGAGGAATGCGACTATTTCTCCTGGTTTGATCTCAAGGTTTACTCCTCTTATGATTAATCCATCCTTTCCGTATCCAAATTCCACATTCTCAAACACAATATCCCCCTTGACACTTTCGTGATCTAGTTCAGCTGAGTTAGGTCGATCGGTTATTTCGACCGCAGCATCAGTAATCTCGACAACACGCTCAAAGCCTGCCATTCCGTTTTGAAACAAGAGTATCAGTTGACCCAAAAATCTTACCGGCCCAGAAAGTTGTCCTACTAGCAACCCCGCAGCAACGACGTTGCCAACCACTACCTCAAGGGAGGCTGTAGATGCAGCAGAGGATTCAAAACCTCCTAGCAAGTAGATTGCTCCAATTGCTAGGCTCACAACCAGAGTGAGAAGCGGTGTATAAAACGATCTTATCACAGCAGCTCCGACTAGATCGTCCCTGTATGCCTGGTTTTTCTCTTCAAATCTCTCAATTTCCCTTTTCTCGGTGGAAAACGATCTAACAATTTTCATCCCGGAGATGTTCTCTTGGAGGACTGAGTTGATCTCACCATAGTCTTCCCTAGATTTCTTCCAAAACGGAGCCTGGGTTTGGCTAAACCGCCAGCTAATGTAAATTAAAATTGGGAGAATAATGGCAACGACAAGAGTAAGCTCAGCGCTCAGGAAAAGGAGAGTGACGAGTACCCCTCCCATTAAGAATACGTTTCCCAGAAGCTGCGCAGAGCCAAAAGAGAGAAAACGTCTCACCGCTTCTACGTCTCCAGTTGCTCGTGCCATGAGCTGTCCTGTCTGATTCTTGTCGTGGAAGCTAAAGGACTGCGCTTGGATAGCGGCGAATATCTTGTTTCTCATGTCGTAAATTATCTTTTGACCGAGATACTGACCTCCGTAACCCAAGACGAACTGACACACGGCAGCAAGCGCACTGAGCCCTACTATCTCGACGGAAATCATGAGGACTAGCTGAAGCGAATTGCTCGCAAGGATATCTGTCACCGCATTTCCCGTCAGAACCGGAACCAACACTCGAAAAAGAGTGAGAAATACCACGCTAGTTAACATGAGTGTTACTGTTGGCCAGTACCTTTTCCCGTAAGCGGCTAGCTTGAGGTATCTATCAAATTGTCCTTTCTTAATTAGCATCTTTACCTACGACCGGATCTTCCTCGAGAAAGTAGCAAAATATGTTGGCGCAAGTTATTGGAGGCGTTGCAAAGCAGATTTTAGTTTAGCGATTAGAAAGCATTTTGTTTCGGACGAGTTCTTAAGGAATATTAAGCAAGATGTTCTCAAGAGTTCTGGTGTCTTGAACGGCATGTCGAACAACAAACGAGTCTCAAACCGTACTCTACGAATAAAGAAGGAGAAAATGTTCATCGACGGCAGATGGACTGAATCCCAAAGCGAGGAAACAATCAAGGTAATCAATCCAGCTGACGAGCAGGTGTTCGCGACGGTCCCGAGGGCAACTCGCGAAGAGGTGAAGCATGCTCTCGAAGCTGCGCAAAGTGCTCAGAAAAAATGGGAGGACATATCGCCAGTACATAGAGCGAAGTACCTCTTTAGTATAGCAGATCTGATTCGACGGGATAGAGAGCGCCTCGCAAGAATCCTGACTTCTGAGCAGGGAAAGCCTTTGTACGAATCAAGGCTCGAGGTGGAAGGCGCCGCGCAGAATTTTGAATTCTACGCAGAATATGCAAGGAGAATCGAAGGCGATGTGCTTCCAAGCGACTATGATCATCAAACCATCATGATTCTCAAGCTTCCAATAGGAGTGGTCGCTTCAATCACTCCCTGGAATTTTCCCTCAGCCACGGTCGCTCGAAAGCTCGCTCCCGCACTCATAACTGGAAACGCAGTGGTCACAAAGCCATCAAGCAACACTCCTCTATCCACGATCGAGCTCGTGAAACTCGCAGATGAAGCAGGGCTCCCGAGAGGCGTGCTAAACGTCGTTACCGGTTCTGGCTCGGAAGTCGGCGAAGAGCTCGTAACCAACAATATCACTGGACTCATTACAATGACCGGAAGCACCGAAGCGGGAAAGAAGATCATGGAAAACGCATCTGGGCATGTTGCAAAGGTTCTCCTCGAACTCGGTGGTAAGGCACCGCTTATTGTATGGAACGACGCTGACATGGAATGGGCACTGAAATGCGCAGTATGGGCGCGCTTTTGGAACTGCGGGCAAACATGCATCTGTGCAGAGAGAATGTACCTTGATAGGTAAATCAAGGAAAAGTTTCTCTCCGCATTTGCAAAGTCAGTAAAGGCACTCAGGATAGGAGAACCACAAAGCCCTGGAACAGACTTGGGACCGATGGTCAGCCAAAACGAAAGAAAAACTGCTGAAGACTTCGTACAAAGAGCAAGAGATGAGGGAGACAAAATAATTGTCGGCGGGTCGGAACCATCTCGAATGAAAAAAGGATACTTCTATGAACCCACGGTGATCGAGACAACGAACCAAAAATCTTCATTGATTCAAGAGGAGATATTCGGCCCAGTCGTTCCTGTGATGGAAGTGGACAACTTTGATACGGCAATCGAGTATGCGAACGATTCGATCTATGGGCTTGCCTCGTATGTCTTCACAAAAGACAACGGTCGCGTGTTCAAAGCAATGCACAGGATAAAATTCGGTGAATGCTACGTCAACCAAGTAGGCCCAGAACAGCTGCAGGGAGCTCACACTGGATTCAGGCAGACTGGAATAGGTGCCGAGGGCTCAAAGTATGGGCTTGAATGTTACACGCAGCTCAAGACATGCTACCTGGATTGGAGCGATAATCCAAGTCTTCCTTATCTTTTCCCCTATAGGGGAAAATGAAGACATCACTCGACTAGTTACCGGCATCTCGCAAGGCAACACCGCCTCGACGATCACTCAACAGTCCTAGCAATAGAAAAATTCCACCTATAGTGCCAAAGACGATGCCATATAGAATCTCGCCTTGAGCGCCCAGTACTTGTGAGCAACCGTCAGAACAGGAACCAATTGCGAAGAGTTTGATGCTTCCATCGACAAGAACTATCAGTGAGAAAAAGAATATCGTGAAACCAACGATTGCAACTCCTTTCCTCATATGCGGACATCCTGAAAGATTAGGCTAGCTTAGTTGAAGTTTTGGGAGATTAAGGAAAATGCATAAGGGATGAAGTGGGATTGAAGGTTGCAGTCTAAAACATGCGAAATGTTATTCAAATGATGTTCTGCTGCAAAAGCTACGCGTGATGCAAAATGGGCACCATAGATGATGGAGCAAGAAATGCAGTAGAAGTCTGCATGGGTCTAAGGCACGGAGAGAAGGTGCTGATAGTCACTGATAGAGCTCAGCTCATAGTGGGGAACGCTCTCAAAAAAGCTGCTGAGAAAAGCACTCCGCCCAAATTAGTTAAAATGTTGGTAATTGAGGAAATTGCGAAAAGACCCCTATCTTCTTTGCCCAACGTAATCGAGGATGCAATTCCATGGGCTAACGTGACTTTTTGGGCGGCGAACAGCGAGCCCGGTGAGCTAGCAGCCCGCGGCCCGTTTATCAAGAAGGCAAAGCAATATGCCCGCCATGGACACATGCCAAATGTCACCAGGATTCTTATGGAGCAGGGCATGTGCGCGGACTATGGAGAGGTCTACAAGTTAACGCACAGGGTCCACGACATTTTGAAGAAGGCGAAGGTGATCGAAATCACAAATTCACTCGGAGCCAAGATTTCGGCTGAATTCGACAAGTCGTGGCGCTGGGTCGCAAGTGATGGCCGGTATCATGAGAAAGGCCGCTGGGGCAACCTTCCTGAGGGCGAGACTTTCACTGCCCCAAAGAACCTGAACGGAAGACTGGTGACCAACTTGCTAGGAGACTGGTTTTCGGAGAAGTATGGCAATCTTAGAGATCCGTTGAGTTTTGAAATACACGACTCGAGAATAGATCTTTCAAGTCTTGAATGTAGGAATGAGAAACTCAAAGCTGAGCTCCTGGAGTACCTGAAGACTGATGAGAACAGCAACCGAGCGAGCGAGTTTGCCCTTCCAACGAATCCGCTGCTCATTGCCCTTCCAACAATTGGAAACCTCTTGCAGGATGAAAAGGCAAGGCCTCACATCGCATTCGGCGACCCCTATCAGGACGAAACTGGAGCTCCTTGGAGCTCAAGAACTCACGTTGACATGTTGCTTGAAAGGTGCGATGTCTTGGCTGATGGAAGGAAGATCATGAGTGCCGGACGGTATGTCATCTAGACAAGGTGAATAGCCTTCTTTAAATTCTTAAATAATTAATGCCACACATCCAGATATACAAAGCTCCAGCATGATGGAACAGTTAGTCCTTTCCGCGGTTCAATCGCGCATACTTTTAGCTCTTCTTTTAGAAGGGCCTCTAGGGTCAACTTCCATGCTTGATGTTGTTGGCATCAGCGGTTCCTCTTGGGCCAAAGAAAAAAGGTTCCTTGTGAGTTCTGGTCTTATGGAATGCAGGGTTAGCAGAGAAATCACTGAAAAGGGAGTGGTACGAAAGATGGAGTTCTTGCTCACACGCCGTGGGAGGCAGGTTGCTCAGAATCTTCTGGTGATCTCTTCTTCGATGGATGAAAGCTCACACAGAAGGTTTGAGAATGTCTTTCCTACGGTCGTCTGAATAAGTCCCAGCACCGCCCTTCAGCCCAAGTATTTTTAATCGCCGGATTGTTGCCAAGAACCCACGTTGGTCTCCAAAGTCCCAGATAAGATATCAGATCTCAGGGCCATCCAGGTACTTGATTCAAGAGGCAACCCAACTGTTGAAGTTGACCTTCACACAAGGCTAGGTTCTGTGGGGCGGGCGATTGTTCCCTCTGGTGCCTCAACTGGAATTCATGAGGCGCTAGAGCTTCGCGATGGCGACAAAGATACCTACGGTGGAATGGGCGTCCTAAAGGCAGTTTCAAATGTAAATCGGAAGATCAAACCGAGAATCCTCGGACTTGATTGCACAAAGCAAGAAAAGATAGACAGGATCATGATAGATCTTGACGGCACTGCGAACAAGAGCAAACTTGGGGCAAACGCCATCCTCGGGGTCTCTATGGCACTAGCGCGCTCTGCTGCCCTGTCCCAAAACATTCCTCTTTACAGATATCTCGAGGACAGGAAAAGGTACAGGCTTCCGGTTCCAATGATGAATGTGATAAACGGAGGAAAGCATGCCGGCAACAAACTCTCGGTGCAGGAGTTCCTGATCGAGCCTGTCGGTGCGAAGAGCTTCTCTGATGCTTTGCGTTATGGCACTGAAGTCTACCATGCTCTCAAAACAGTGCTCAAGGAAAAGTACGGACCAAACGCGACAAATGTCGGAGACGAAGGCGGATACGCTCCGCCAATTGAATCGACCGAGCAGGCTCTTGACGCAATCACGTCTGCTGTATCAAACGCAGGATACGGAGACTCAGAGATCATGCTCGGGCTTGACGCTGCTTCCTCTAGTTTCTACGACGGCAAGGGAAGGTATTCAATCGATGGAAGGTCTCTTTCCCCTGAGGAGCTCCTTGAATACTATGAGGATATTGCTTCAAGGTATCCAATACTCACGCTTGAGGACCCCTTTGATGAAGACGCTTTCTCTGACTTTGCACGCATCACTTCCAAGATCGGTAAGAAAGTCAAGATCATCGGAGATGACCTCTACGTCACGAACAAGGAGAGGATAGAGCGAGGAACCAAGGAAAAGGCCACAAATGCTGTTCTAATAAAACTGAACCAGATTGGAAGTGTGAGCGAGACGCTTTCTTCAATCTCGATTTCGAAAAAGGCTGGCTTTGAGGTCATTGTCTCTCACCGATCTGGAGAAACTGAGGACACTTTCATCTCCCACCTTGCAACGGCTGTTGAAAGCTCATTCATCAAATCTGGAGCTCCCTCACGAGGTGAGAGGACCGCAAAGTACAATGAGCTCCTGAGAATTGAGGACGAGCTTGGAAAGGATGCTCTCTTTTCAAATCTCTGAACCATTTTGATATAATGGCATCTCATTCTAGTGTTGAACCTCTCCTGAAATGCTATGAAATGAATGAATCATTTGAATTGAATATTCCTTTCTTTCTTTGTGGATCGTTTGAGCTTAAGGACATTCACGCGCGCGCGGGTGAA
>DAIDAB010000077.1 GCA_027310845.1 bacterium
GTACGTAATAGGCCTCGTCAAAAACGCACTGGCTGTTCGAACTGCCTGGGTTGCACACACCGCTTGGGAAGGACATTGCAAACAGGTGTAGTCCAAGGAAAAGGATCAGAAGGTGACCTATATTGAAGGAAAGGAGCTTTGGCCGCAGATATGACCAGAACAGGTTCAGTGTGCTCTTGAAATTGGACCGTGCTTTCGCAGAACCAATGTGCTTACCCATGGCAGTGCTCATACTTTACAATGATACAACTCCCATCACAGGATTTCAATGGCTTGACCGTGCGAGCAATATGAACTGAAGTGCCATCGAAAGGTTCAGGGTATAAAACGCTAAACAGTAAGGAGTGTGGGGCAATGCCTAGCCCTGTATGTTGGCGCTGGCTTTTTCCCTTTGTTTGCGGTTTCCACAAACAGAGCTTGATTTTTTCCCGAATAGCGCAATACTTAATTTCACTCCCAAGGGGTGGCTTCGTCGGGAGACCCTCCATAGTCCAGTCTGAATCAGACTTGTTCTTGCGTTTCTTGAATGAGCATGCTGAAGATTCGCAGAGGAAGCCCAAACCACTAGAAGAAACCCGCATCCGACTCGGCGAGTAAAATATTGGAAGAAATTGAATCAAAGCAAGAAGGATCGGAGACGACATTTCTGAGCAGGTCTTCGGAGAATGTCCCGGGTGGGCTCAATCTACATATCGGGTTGATTGGTGCGAATTTCAAGACGGCTCCTATAGCAGTTCGCGAAGTTCTTGCGCGAGGGATAACTGTAGAGAAACTTGCACATTTGAAAGGCAATAAGCTTGCCAAGAGCGGAACCGAACTCGTTCTGCTCTCTACGTGCAACCGCATTGAGATATATTACGCATGTGAGAACTTAAGTGATACTACCAAGATTCTGAGACAGGTGTTCATTGAGGCTCATCTGCAGTACGGGCCTGTGACCAATGATTTCAGGACTTACACTTATTCTGACAGTAGAGCCATCGAGCATCTCTTCGAAGTCTCAGCAGGTCTTGATTCTCTCGTCGTTGGCGAAGCTCAGATTCTTTCACAGGTGCATGAGGCTTGCAGGGTAGCAAACGAACGAGGATTGTGTGGCCCGGCGCTTTCGAAACTATTCTCAAAGGCTTACTCCACGGGGAGAGAGATCAGAGAGTCTTATCCGAGGTTTACAAATGGGTTCCGGAATTCCATAAGTCTTTCCGTCAGCGATCTTATAGCGTCACACTTCGGCACTCGCAAGGAAAGACCTAACATTGTCCTAGTCGGATCTGGAAAGATGATCAAGCTCGCAGTGAGCTCGTTTGACAAGAGTAGATTTGGAAAAGTTGTCATCGCTGCCAGAAGACAGCCTCTCAAGGACATTGAGGCTGACCAAATAGTTCACTTATCGGATCTTCCAAGGACCATATCAGAACAAGATATCGATGTAATCATTACCGCGACATCTTCAGACAACTTTGTGATACGGCCTAGCGACATTGAACCGTTTTCGAAGCAGAATCCAACAAAGGAACTGCTCATCATCGATATTTCCGTTCCAAGAAATGTCGATCCGCAGGCGGCGAAGATCTTTCCGAATGTCACCTTGCTGAATCTTGACGACCTGAAGGAGAGAATCGCGAATTCAAATGTGGAATCAGTCCATTTGGCGGAGAGAAATAACGATCTCGCCGCGATAGGAGCATCGATATCGGTGCGGAGGCATGAATTCATTTCTTGGATGAAAGAAAGTTCTGAGATCACACCGCTAATGATTGCTCTGAGAAGAAAAGCCGAAATGATACGCTCTGAGGAGCTAAACAATGCTCTTGCTCGGCTCGCTGACCTCACTCCGGGCCAGAAGGACGTAATACTCAAAATGTCAGAGAGGATCATTCGCCGCTTTCTTCATGACCCGACATCAAATCTTAAGAACATGGTTCGGATGAACAGTGAAGCCAAATCCAAGGATTACGCCTACCTTCTCAAAGAACTTTTTTCACTAGACTTTCCGCAGTCAAGCCAAGAAGAAACACCATCGTCAATCATTGATTCGCCAGAAAGTACTGTTTTCTGAAGATTATGATGCAGACGATCATAGTGGGAACAAGAGGAAGCCCTCTCGCCTCGGCCCAAACTAGATCAGTGGTAGATCTCTTGAAGAAAAAGAACAGAAGTACAGACTTCAAGTTTGTGATCAAATCAATTAGGACAGAGGGCGATGATTTGCATAGAAAAGCGGCTTCAATACCCACTGGCAAGGAGATGTTTACCGGAGCAATAGATCTAGCCCTTGCTCGAGGAGAGATCGATGTTGCGGTTCACAGTCTCAAGGATGTTCCGGTAGAGAATTTTCTAAAGAAGAGGACAATGTTGTGTGCATTCCCAAAGAGAGGTTCTCCCAATGATGTTTTGATTTCAAAGAAACCCAGGGAGACTCTTGAATCACTTCCTGCTCGGGCGAAGGTGGGAACAAGCAGCCTGAGGCGCGCGTTCCAGCTGAAGAGCTTTCGACCAGATATCGAAGTCATTGAAATCCACGGCAACGTGGAGACAAGAATAAAGAAAATGCGTCAAGGCAAAGATCTCGATGCAATAATACTCGCAGAGGCAGGGCTTGATAGGTTGCGAATCCCTAAGGAAACGGACCAAGTTCTGTCCACCGATGTCATGTTGCCAGCCCCAGGGCAAGGATGTCTCGCCGTGGCTACTAGGTCGGATGACACAAAGACAGGAATGGTAGTGTCAAAAATCGATGATGGAGCTACGCGAATAGCTGCCAAGGCAGAAAGAGCATTCTCAAAGAAGCTAGGCGGCGGATGCAACGTCCCGATTGCTGCACTCGCGACCGTCGGAAAGAATGGGCATTCATTGCTTCTCGAAGGACTCACAGCTAGCAAGCATTCTGGATCAAGTTTCATTGTGCGAGACTCGATTCAGGGCACTACGAAAGAGTCTGAATCGCTTGGTGAAACGCTCGCTACAAGACTCAAAGAGATCTCTAGGCGATGATTGTGTTGATGACCTCTTCGAGTGAAAGCCATTCACTTCCTCTTATTGGAAGGAAGATCTTGGTGACAAGAACAGAAGAAGGAAACAAAAGAGAGAGGCAAAAGCTAGAATCGCTTGGCGCGGATGTGATCGAACTTTCTACAATAGCAATTCATCCACCGACGAGCTGGAATGAAATTGATGCGGCCATACACGATATTGAAGAATTTGATTGGATATTGTTCACCAGTCCCAACGGGGTCAGAGCCTTCTTCCAAAGACTACACCAAGTTTCTGGCAACAAGAAATTGGATACCAATTTCGCATGTGTCGGTCCTGCGACCAAGGCAGAGCTCGAACTTCACGGATACTTGCCAGCGTTTGTTCCAAGTGAATATCTCACGGAGAAACTAGGAGATCAGCTTTCCGGAAACTTCCTTCTTGATGGGAAAAGGATCCTGTTGGCTAGGGCCGAAGTTGCAAGCAAAGGAATTCGCGAAGCACTTGAGAAATCAGGTGCATTCGTAACTGAAGCAGCGGTTTACAGGACATTGCCAAAGAAGGGGATAGACGGGGAAGACATACTGGATGGCGTGACAGATATCACGATGACCAGTCCATCCACGGTAGAAGGACTGCTGACTTGCGTAGATTCAAAGGAGATCAAATCGCGTCAAATCAGGGTTCATTGCATTGGCCCTGTCACTGCTAGAAAGGCAGAAGAGCGTGGTTTGCATGTGGACTCGATTGCAAATGTTCATACGATTGAAGGATTGGTCATGGATCTTGTCGGATCACAAAAAAAGGAGAATAAAGCTGAATCATGACCAAGCTTGAGGTTTCCAAGAAACTAGAAATCAACCGCAATGAAAATAGTGTGATTTCTAGGCCGCGGAGACTGCGTCTCAGCGAGGGAATCAGATCCCTAGTTGCGGAAACCGAAATCACGCCGAAACAATTTGTTGTTCCGATTTTCATAAAGGAGGGCTCGGGCATTAAAGAGGAAATTAGCTCAATGCCAGGCGTCTTCAGGTTCTCTCCTGACTCGAGCTTGGATGCTGAAATTCAGGAAATTAATGATTTGGGCATCAAAGCGGTGCTACTGTTCGGGCTTCCAAAGAAAAAAGACTCTCTGGGGAGCAATGCGTACAACCCGGACGGTGTGGTCCAGCAGGCGGTTAGCAGAATCAAGCAAACGTATCCAGAAATGGTTGTGATATGCGATGTCTGTATGTGTGAGTACACTGATCATGGGCACTGCGGCATAGTGAACGCCCAAGGCCATGTCGAGAATGACAGGACGACAGAGTTCCTGGGTAAAATCGCCGTTTCCCAAGCGCAATCAGGAGCTGACATTGTTGCTCCAAGCGCAATGATGGATAATCAGGTGCTCGCGATCAGGCAAGCGCTTGTCTCTAGCGGTTTTGAGCGTACTGCCATAATGGGATACTCGTCAAAATACTCCTCCTCATTCTACGGTCCATTTCGAGAAGCTGCGTCTTCGGCACCGAGCTTCGGAGACAGAAAGAGCTATCAGATGGATCCATCGAATGTACGTGAAGCAATCAGAGAGACCGAATTGGACATTGAGCAGGGAGCTGACATGATAATGGTAAAGCCAGCTCTATCGTATCTTGATGTGATAAGAGCAGTAAGAGAGAAGTTCAATCTTCCTCTTGCAGCATACAATGTGAGCGGAGAGTATTCCATGATCAAAGCGGCGGCGAGGAACGGCTGGCTCGAAGAGAGTAGGGCAGTGGAGGAGGTTCTCACATCTATTAGACGCGCTGGAGCCGATATCATAATAACATATTTCGCAAAGGAGTTCCTTTCAAACAGACAGGACTCGCGTGTCGGTTCAAGAGGAAAGTGAATGGGATGACAACCGCTATCTCAACGAAAGATTCACAGGCTTATTCCTCAACCAGCAATAGTCATTCGCACGAGCGCAAATCCCAGTCTCTTGAGGAGATGCGGGAAGGTAGACAGTTTCTAAGGTACACTTTTTTCAAACTGCTTCCCACTTGGCGCACATTGCAACCTGAAATAAGAGAGAGCGCAAAACTTGAGTTCAAGCTCGCAATCGACCACTACTCGCAACGGATGATTGTCAAGACGTTCTCACAGCTTGGAACAAGGGGCGACACGGATTTTATGATCTGGACGATAAGTGAGCGGTTGGAAGATTTTCAGGATCTTGTCTCGGACATTCTCAGAGGATCTATGGGAAAGCATCTTGTGATTCCTTATTCTTACCTTTCGATGACGAGAAGGTCAGAGTACATTCGAGATCACAAGCATCCAGGACAAGAGGGTGATTCTCTCAAGAAAATACCAGGAGATGCAAAGTACTTGTTCGTATATCCTTTTGTCAAGAAAAGAGAATGGTATTCTCTTCCAATGGAAGATAGACAGCGGATGATGATGGAACATGTACGAATCGGACACAAGTATTCCTCCGTGAAGATCAATACATCATATTCATTTGGTCTTGACGACCAGGAATTTGTCTTGTCGTTTGAAAGCGATTATCCGAGTGATTTTCTCGAGCTCGTCATGGAATTGCGTTCTAGTGATGCGAGCAAATACACTGCTATTGAGACGCCTCTATTCACATGCGTTTCTTCTTCGATCGGCGAATTGCTTCAGTTAATCTAGTTTCTTTTGACTTGCACACACCGCATTCAATTGTCTAGCGAAGCACCCCGATAGTATGCAATTAAGGGAGGTTTGATATTTGAAATCTGAGCTCAAAAGTAAGAAATTCTTCAGACGTGCGCAGAGAGTCCTGGTAGGAGGAGTGAATAGCCCCGTCAGGTCATTTCGTGGTGTAGAAAGAGAAAATCCGCTATTCATTTCGAAAGCCAGAGGATCCAAGATATACGATGTTGATGGAAACAAGTACATCGATTACATGTGCTCTTGGGGAGCTTCGATACTTGGAGCTGCTCCTTCACCTGTGGTACAGGCAATTCAAAAAGCCGTGAGAAACGGACTAAGTTATGGAGCTGCAACAAATCAAGAGACGGAGCTCGGAGAGAATATCAGAAAACATGTTCCTAGCATGGAGCTAATGCGCTTTGTCTGTTCGGGCACTGAGGCCACTATGTCTGCAATCAGAGTGGCGAGGGCGTTTTCAAAAAAGGACAAGATACTGAAATTCGATGGCTGTTATCACGGTCATGCAGATAGCTTCCTTGTGAGAAGTGGCTCTGGTCTTGCCACCTTTTCTATAGCAGATTCGGCTGGCGTGCCGGAGTCTATCTCAAACCAGACACTCGTTGCAAGATTCAATGACATCGATTCTGTCTCAAAGTTGCTGGATTCAAACCGTGGAAGTGTTGCCGCGATAATAGTCGAGCCTATTGCTGGAAACATGGGTGTGATTCCACCCAAGAAGGATTTTCTCGAGCAATTGAGAAAACTCGCGAATGAGTACGACGCACTACTGATATTTGACGAAGTGATCACAGGGTTTCGAGTCTCACTTGGTGGAGCTCAGGCTCTTTTCGGCGTAAAACCTGACCTGACATGTCTTGGAAAAGTGATAGGAGGAGGAATGAACATAGCGGCCTATGGTGGAAGGGCAGACATCATGAAGCTTGTTGCGCCGCTCGGCTCCGTATATCAGGCAGGGACCCTTGCAGGGAATCCAATAGCGGTCGCAGCTGGTCTTGTGACTCTTGCACAACTCAAGCCTTCAATCTACGGGAAACTGGAGAGGACATCGGAAATGCTTTCGAGAGGCGTTCGCGACACCAGTGAGGATTTCGGAGTCAGCCTTGCAATACAACGCGTTGGGTCCATGGTTGGAATCTTTTTTGATCCAAAATCTCATGTAATTGAAAACTATGATGACGTCAAAAATTGCAGCAAATCCTTGTATGCCAAGTTCTTTGGCTCAATGCTTGAACAGGGAATATACCTTCCTCCGTCTGCGTTTGAGACGATTTTTGTTTCATCCGCTCACTCAAAGCCCGACATTGATAAGACCATCATCGCATGTCAGACTGCTTTTGAGCTAATCCGTAGCAAGTGAAAGAGAATGACTCCGAGGGAAAGATTTCTTGCTGCCGCAAGAGGAGAGAGTGTTGACTATACGCCGGTGTGGTTCATGCGCCAAGCCGGAAGATATCTGCCCGAGTACAGGGAGCTACATGTCAAATACTCTGTTCTTGATATTTGCAAAATGCCCGAACTCAGCAAAGAAGTGACGCTCATGCCAGTCAAAGAGCTTGGAGTCGATTCTGCAATAATGTTCGCAGACATCATGCTACCTCTGGAAGGCATGGGAGTAAAGTTTCACATCATCGAAAATCTTGGCCCTGTGATTCTCTCGAAGGTAAGAGAAGTTTCTGCCGCGGAAGAGTTGAAAAAATTTGAAGCAAAACGCGACGTTCCCTTTGTTCTAGAGGGGATTAAGATTGTGAAAGAGGAACTCATGGAGACTGACACTGCTTTGATTGGCTTCTCAGGTGGCCCATTTACAATAGCAAGTTATCTAGTTGAAGGGCAAGCATCTCGCGACTATTCCAACACAAAGAACCTGATGTACAATGACAGGGAAACCTGGCATGCGATGATGACGAAACTCAGTGCAATGGTATCGGACTACCTTTCGGCTCAGATTGAAGCTGGAGTTGACGCAGTCCAGTTGTTTGATTCATGGATTGGGACGCTCTCTATCTTAGACTATTCCGAGTTTGTGGCTCCGTACACGAAAGAGATTTTCTCAAGGCTCGCTCATGATTATCCTGACGTTCCTAAGATCCATTTTGGAACAAACATATTCCATCTCCTGAAATCGATGAAAGAAAATGCCGGAGGCGACGTATTCAGCATCGATTGGAGAATCCCAATCAGCACAGCGGGAAGAGTTCTGGGAAAGGAAATTCCAATCCAGGGAAACTTGGAGCCAGCTGTTTTGCTCGCACGCGATAGGGAATTCATATCCCGCAGGACGCAGGAAGTCTTAGATCAAGCGTCGGGTCTGAATGGACATATTTTCAATCTGGGCCACGGCGTCATGAGAGAGACCCCGGTCGAGAATGCGAAGTACGTGGTCGACTATGTTCATTCGCACACGTCATGAAATTGTGTGATGTGGATTTGTTATTAAAGAAAGCAGTTATGTTGATGGCTTATGGCACACCAAGCAATCTTGAGGACGTTGAGGCTTATTACACTCATATAAGACATGGCCGCAAACCAAGCGAGCAAGAAGTACAAAATCTCAAGGAGAGGTACTCAATTATTGGCGGCCGCACGCCGCTTCTCGAAATAACCCAGTCAACTGCCACGAAATTGGGTCGGGGACTTGCCTCAAAGGGAATCAAAGTGTATGTTGGAATGAAGCACTGGCATCCGTATATTTCGGAAGTGTTTCCCAAGATCATTTCAGAGGGCAACACAGATTTGCTTTCAATAGCACTCGCGCCTCACTACTCCAAGATGAGCATTGGCTCGTATCAGGATTCTGTGAGAGAAGCCAACAAGTTGGCTGGTGAAAAGATACGGTTACAGTTTGTTGACAGCTGGCACCTCAACAGTGTATTCATTGATAAGTGGGTCGAACGCGTGTCCAAGGCCTCCTCGGCGCATTTCGGTTCTGCGCAAGACGACGTCTATTACCTGTTTACTGCTCACTCCCTCCCGGAGAGAATACTCACATGGAAAGATCCGTACAAAGAACAACTCCTCGCCACTTCTTCCAAGATTGTGGAACACCTTGACATAGATAGTTCACGCTTTGGTTTCTGCTTCCAGAGTGCGGGGCATACGTCAGAACCTTGGCTCGGGCCTGACATATTGGATAAACTCAATGAACTTGGCGAAACTGGTAAGAAACGAATCATGGTAGTTCCAATAGGGTTTGTTTCTGATCACCTTGAAATCCTCTACGACATCGACACGGAAGCGCAGGAACTTGCGAAGAAGCTTGGAATTGAGCTTGCC
>DAIDAB010000078.1:0-274 GCA_027310845.1 bacterium
GATAATTGCCCCTCTGTCCAATAATGCCATTCCAATTAGGGGGAATGTCACGATATCTACAATAGTGCGGCCAGAAAAAATCGTACTTTTTAACCAGACTGCTAATGGATACCTAGTAACCAATCTTACACAGGGAGTGTACAGCATGGAATTCAATTCTCATTATTCGAATCTTACCGTCAGGATATCAATTGTTACAAATGAAATAACCCATTTTGTCCTTAATGTCACACAGATTCAACAAATGGCATCATTTTATGATTTGGTCGACCGG
>DAIDAB010000078.1:284-8731 GCA_027310845.1 bacterium
GGATTCGTCTGGACAGGTTCTACCATCCGATAGCATATACCTTGAAATCAATGGAACCGTGCCTCAAATCAATTCTACTCAGTTAGTGGATCTTCAGACATATGGATATTCGCCATGTCAGCCGCTTGTGGGACCAGGCTTCGGTTTACTAATCTGTCCCACATTTTCCACAATTCAGTCCGTACCGGTATCGATTGCATCAATGGGCCAATCTTCAAGCAATGCCTCGACGTGGTTTGTGCTGACGCCGCAGTCTCCAATCTATACTGCTGGAGTTCGATACGTAGAGCTCAGCTCTTTCAATTCAAGTTATAGTATTTCAATATCAAATTCTACAGGAGGAGCTCCGATTGCCTGACAACACTCTCATCCTCGGGCTTGTTGCGCTCAACATCGCGCTTTACGCTATGATAGTTGCTGGGTACATCATGAGTAGGCGAATTCGTATTTTCCGAGTGACAAATTTGCGAGAAGCCTTCGAATTTCTTGAGAAACGTTTGAGGCGCGCTTTTCCAGATTTGCGAGAGGGATTCACTTGGAACGAGGCCATGGCAAAAATCAAACCAATTCATGGGAATGTTGATTGGATTGTGGTCGAAAGGGTGCTGCAAAAATACGAGGCGTATAGGTATGGAGGCGTTGACCCTGGCAATGTTCGCATCGACTCAATAGTGAAGTTAGCCATGATGCTTCCTAGGGGTGAGAGAAAATGATAGAAGATCTAAGAGAAAAGGTGATTGCACAAGTCGGAAAAGTCGTCGTGGGTAGAAAGTTGGAAGTAAACCTTCTACTCGTGTCTCTCCTTGCGAGAGGCCATGTACTGCTGGAAGGAGTCCCGGGCACATCGAAGACACTGCTAGCAAGAGCGTTCTCAAAATGCCTAGATCTTTCATTCAAGCGCGTTCAATTCACTCCGGACATGTTGCCTCTTGACATAATTGGGGGTTTTATTTTCAACATGAAGAATAGGGAATTTGAATTCAAGCAAGGGCCTATTTTCACTAACATACTGCTGGCCGATGAGATAAACCGAGCGGGACCCAAAGTTCAGAGCGGCCTTCTTGAAGCAATGCAGGAGCTTCAAGTCACAGTCGAAGGTCATACGACAAAACTTCCTTTTCCTTTCATGGTTATCGCAACTCAGAATCCTCTAGAGTTTGAGGGCGTTTATCCCCTTCCAGAAAGCGAGCTTGATAGGTTCATGATGCGGATCACATTCGAGTATCCGAACAAAGCAACGGAGTCTGATATTATCAGGAGAAATTTGGTAGAGATAGATGTCAATCAAGTGCAGAATGTTATCCAAGCAAATGATCTTCAGGGGATCTTCAAGCAAGTGGACTCTGTGAGAGTTTCAGAAGAGATCCTGAACTACGTTGCACAACTGGCCGAAGCCTCAAGAAACGACTTTCGAATAGGGTTGGGAGCAAGCCCTAGGGCAATGGTTCAGCTTGTTCACAGCGCAAGAGCAAATGCTGCACTCAATGGAAGGGATTACGTGATGCCAGAAGACATTCAGTCACTGGCAACATTTGTGCTTTCGCACAGGATAAGAGTGGATCGCACCGCCACTCTCAAAGGGATTGTAAAGAACCCAAGCACAGTCATCCAGCAGATACTAGATGTAGTGAAACCCCCAAGGTGAAGCTGACCAAGAAAGGCAGGGATTATCTCAAAGCTACTATCGGTCTCGCCGTAATTTCCTCCCTGCTCGGCGTCAAATCGATGATTGCCCTAGCATTTGCTCTCTCGATTGCAATCTTGATTTCATATGCAATACTTGCGTCAGTGACTATGACGGAGACAACAATTACGATTGAGCCCAAAGAGATGCGTGGGTTCAAAGGCGATGAATTCCAGGCAACGATTTCAATGATGTTCAAAAGAGGCAGATGGGTCTCGGTACATCTTTCTTCATTTCAACTGCCTGATGGGGTCATAGTAAAGTCACAGGAGTTGAGTGAAGGGGTGGCAAAACTCATAGTAAAGTCGCCCTACGCGGGCCGGTTTGCTGGAATAGGAATTAGAATTGAGCTTTGGGATGCTCTGGGCATTTTCTCGAAGGAGTTCCAGACAGTTAATTCACAGTTTGTATTGGAATCTCTGCCTCTTTCACTTCTTGCGCCTGTTCGAGCAACGAAACCTATCCAGCTTTCTATAGGGGAAAGATCTGCCAGATCTCAGGGGACTAGTCTCGAGCTATATTCTCTGGAGGAGTACCAACCTTTCACCGAGACCAAAAATCTTCTTTGGAAGAAAATCGCAAGAATGCCTGATGAGAGACTTATTGTCAGAGTACGTGAAGCGACGATACCTGAGATAGTGAGAATCGGCCTTCTTGATATTGCGACACGCAAAGGTGAAGCAAGACTGAGGTTTGCTGACCTCGTTTGCGAAGGTGTGGGGGGATTATGCAATAATCTCATCGCAGCGGGTTGCTCTGTTGAAATCTTGAGTACATCTCGAGAACTTGGAGGAATCGAATCTTTCTTGGTGTCAAATATTTCCGAGCTCGGAGACGGTCTGATGAGTTTCTTGAGCAAACCTGCAACTCAAAAGGAAAGCATTAGCCAGACTCAAATCACTGTCCTCTCCGATATTATTGTGACAGGACTACTCGAGCTTGAGGATCTCAACAGAGCAAACCCAATTGCAAAGAAACTTTCTCTCTTAATCCAGGATGAGAACGCGCTGCCTCTTGTTGTTGGTGATAGATCTACTATCTACTCAGGCCTTGAAGATATTCTGCCACTGGTCTCAAAGGTGCTTGAACGATGATCAAAACAAGGGATTGGATGCTATATGCATTGGTCTTCGCGTGTGGAGGAACATTGTTTGCACTCTATCTTGCGTTTCTTGCCTACCTCCCTCCTGTCACATCGATGTTGACAAATAGTGTCGAATCTGCGATCTTTTACACACTATTCCTTAGAGCAGTCTTGCTATTCTTTGTTCCACGTTTCAGGCGAATTGCGGGACAATTCAAGATTGGAATACTCTCAATAGAATCTTTTGTACTAGTTGGTATAATTGTGTGGTACATTTTCACGGCAGATCCAGCTTTCAATACGCTGATTGGAGATATTCTGACATCTTGGATTGCAGGCGGGCTCGTCATAATTACACCGTACTCAATTCTTGAGTTCATGATCAGCATGCGCAAGTCGCCTAACCTCACTGTATTCCTGACATCGTTAGTA
Source organism: bacterium (assembly GCA_027310845.1). Taxonomy (GTDB): domain Archaea; phylum Thermoproteota; class Nitrososphaeria; order Nitrososphaerales; family CADDZS01; genus JASHOD01. The sequence goes on from DAIDAB010000078.1 coordinate 3,485, forward strand.
ACAGAGTTCGCTGTGGTCGTATTTTCGGTAAATATTGTCTCGCAGGTGTCACCAGCTCCGACTGACTTACAGCAACTGGGAATCAGCGTATTGGGATCAGTGAAAGTTCAGGCAGGAACCGGGCTCAGTGGGCTTAACGCATCTAGTGGATTAGTGACCGCGGCATCTTTGGTACTCTATGTGGGTGCGATTCTATATATTGTCCTAAAGCATGGCGTTGTTGGAAGAACATTTGTCCTTCCTTTCGTTCTAATATTGATAGGCACGATACTTCTCCTTTTCTGGAGCTCTTTTGCTACGATTGTTGGGTTGGACATTTTCGTTGCGCTCTCTACCCCCGCCGCCGTGATCCCTTTGATACTCTGGGTGATTTCTCGTGAAAAGAAGTGAAAGAGGCATCCTGATAGTCTGGGTTGCGATGCTTGTAGTTGCATCCCTTTCAGCTATTTCGCCCATAGGATTCCATTTCGCGAACCTGAACAGATTTCATGCCAGCGGCCAGACGTTTCAAAATGCTTCGTTAGAGCTTGGGTATGGGCCGAATTCATTGATTCCTGCATCAGTGGGAATTCCTGTTTTTGCCAATTCTGATAAAATGTGGGTAATGTCTAACTACAACACCACAGTGAGCCTTGATTTGGGCTGTCAGTTCAATTCGTCGCTGTTCGTAGTCATGGTGGGTGAATCTGTCCAACCGAAGACAATAGCGTCGATCTATTCATTTGGAGCTGCGTCTCAGGTTTATCCTTCATGTCAATTTGTTCAGAGCTGGATTCTTACTGTTAATGGATCGAATATTTCGGCGTCAATCCCAATAACTTATATTGCCGTTCCATATGCGCCCACTCTTTCTGGTCTCTCTGCGGGATTTTCAAATTCCCAGCTTGTTGTGAACTTCTCGTACAATCAACTCTATGATTACAACGACCAATTGTGTCTTCTGGGACAAGATATTTCACATTCATTTGCAATCAACATTCCTTCTGGTTTCGGAGCAGGTGTAGTCCAGATCGCTCCAAACATGAATAACGGAACGGTACTGATTACTACCACATCGTCAAGTTCTAATTCAACAGTTTTCTGGTTTGAATTGTACACCACATATTCCTACGCTCAGCCTAACAGTACTGGACTGGTTTCCTACCTAGTTGAAACTTCCCAATCTTTCCCTGCCTTGCTTTCTAGAGTGACACCAGCAAATGTAGCAATCGAGAATTATGTCTCCATAAGGCCTGGAAGATACGTACTTCGGGCTTTCTTCGATAATGCGGGGAACTTGTCTGTATCTGAAACAAATATTCTGATCCAAGGCCCCCAATCACCATGGATTTGGCTCGGTGGTTGCTACCCGCTAACCCAAAATTCATTGAATAGTTACACCAGCCGGACGAGTATCTCGGAATCTCCTAGTTCGAGGCCGCAGAATGCCATGCTGATGTATGATTACAAAGGAGTCGAATTCTATCGAGAATTCTTCCTGAATCTTTCAATCGCACGAGTTGGATTTACCACTGTGCCATTCAATGCAACTCTTACAAAAATCGGAGTATCGCTCATAAATAATCAGGCAATCACATCCTCAGAATTTTACAACAGCTCGATGTATCTTGTGAGTACGCAATTTCCCCTAAAAGTGGGCTTTGATTTTACATTCGCTGGTCAGACATTTGGCACGGGTTACACGACTATTTCTCCAAATTCGCAACCGAGCATCAACATTCCCTTGAGCGAGATACTCGCAAATGTTACAAACAATGGAGTGCCTTTGCCCAATGCAACTCTGACATTGCAGCATGGATCTTCAATTGTCCTTTCTGAATCACCTAATCAACAAGGCCTTGTGATGTTTTATGTTCCTGCGGGTAATTACACCGTTGTGGCTTCATACTCTGGAGCAACGATAAGCCATGGTTTGAAAACTAATGTGAATGAAACAAGCAACGCATTCTTTCAATTTTCAGTCTCATCACAATCACAATCTCCGCCAGATTATGTTACAGCACTCATTGTGGTGAGTGTGGTTGGAGTATTTGGGAATCTCGTGGTATGGCTAACCTATCTGAGGCGAAGGAAGAATTACTATTGAGATGGCGCTATATCCCAAATTGTGGGAATCGCATGAACATTGCTTCATGGAAAGTCCGTTAGGATAGAAATTCCTGAGGTATCTTGGGAGTTGCTCATAGCCATTCTTCCAAGGGAATTGAAACTGAAAAAGACCTTGAACAAATGGTAGACTTAAAACAGCTTTTTCATTCAATTATACTGTCTTCAATATAACTTTCCGATTTTGTGGATCCTTTTAGCTTAAGGATGTGTATGCGCGCGCCGGTGAAAATCGCGCTAGGGGGGGAGAAAATATAAAGCTAGGGAGCAAAACAAGAATTGTATTGAAACCTATTCTGTGTCGACATCCTGTGTGAGTTCAATTGTTTCAATTGAGAAATTGTAGCTTTCCTTTGTTTCATTGGAATTACTGTATCTAGCTCTCCAAAGCCATTGCATCTCCTCTACTTATAAGATTGCTCACTGCTCGGCATAAGGAACAGCTCCACTGCCAAATCTATTCTAGAATCCATCAATCAGCGCCTAATAATATGAGTCTAATACAATTGGAACTCAGCACTAAATAGATTACTTCCTGGCTCTCGAATATCCCGAAACTGGATTCATCTGGACCTTTGTGACCCATTATGAAACTGAGTCATGGCAATCTTTACTGATACCAACGGAGAGGACATTCATGATTAATCGTGATGTGGACTGGAACGTAGCATGGAAAGATTGCTTTTTGTTCTAAACAAACTTCTTTTGCGCATCAAGGATTTTGACTAGTCCGTCACAAGAATCCAGCTATCGGCCCCGCAACGCATACACTTTTCACCCAATCCTTTCGGATTCTTGGGTTCTTTGCTGAGGATTGCAAAATACTTCTCTGTGGTGGTTGAAAGAGGCAAAATGTGTTTGCAGTTCGTGCACTCAGCAAAGTGGAACAGATTAGGGCCGGTCTGTGGACTTGACATTTCCCATAATTACTTCACGATGATAGAAAAACACTTCGTAGTGTAATGTGAGTTAAGAGGTGGGAACGGTTACCTCGTTGCTCGGAAGGGCAGACGAGACCAAGTCGCAGGCCATAAGCTAGACACATTTGAGATCGAGGTTGCACTTGCTTTGCACCCTGCGGTGGCCGATGCCTCAGTCGCCGGGAAGAAGGGTGAAATCAAGAGAGAGTCAATAGCAGAGATTATCATTTTGAAATCTCGGTATGAGCCAAGCACGAAGCTTGCCTACGAACTCATGGATCACGCGAAGAACACGATTGACCCTGTCGCGACCTCAAGTGAGATTCATCTCGTGAAATCCCTTTCGTACACAAGATCTTGAAAGATTATACAAAGATTAGTCAAGGCGGTTGTGAACAGAAATGGGGGAGTCCCGGCGATACTATGACTCTGGAAGATAAGGGCGCGGTAGAGGAAAGCGGGGAATTAGAGAATTCGAGGCTCAGATCAGCAGATTAGAGGGTCGAACAGCTCCAGGGCACCCGCCGTGGGAAGGTTTCAAGCTTGAAGTAAAAGTATCCCCGAGTGTAACTCTTGACAAAGCGATTACCAGATTTATGCATCCCGTGCTTGGTTTCATCCGAATAGTTATCTTCTAGCTTCAACGACCCCATTCTACCTTGCCAAAATGGAAGTGCTATAGGTGCGGTGAAATATACGACCAAGATACACCCCCAGATAGTTGCACTAAATGCAATGCGAGAGTCTCCTTCTGGATCGACTGGACCGAGGCACAGACGCCTCTTGATGATCCTGTCAGTAGGCACATGAATCGCGAGCTAATGACAATAGACATCAATGAGAGTGCATGGACCGCCGCCAGACTCATGAAGGAGCGAAAAGTAGGGAGTGTCTTTGTCTCGCAAAACGGGATACCCGTTGGGATCGTGACAGAACGAGACATGCTTTACAAAATCGTGGCTGAGGATTTGCCTGCCGCACACGTCCTTTTGAGAAAGATAATGTCATCACCACTTGTTTCTGTTGATGAGAATTCTTCCGTTCGCCGTGCAATGGAATTGATGCGAGATAATGGATTCCGGAGGCTCCTTGTGACAAGTAATGGAAAACCGATTGGAGTCGTGACCCAACAAGATCTCGTAGCTAGAGCACTCGGCCCCATCACATCCTGACTTCGACAAAATACTGGATGAGTCCGGCGTAGGACAGACGCGCAGAGTCTTTTGAATTATGATTCTACAGTTCCATCCTCTTGATTGCAGAAGAAGCGAGGAAGGCCATCAACCCGCATTCGGCCACAAGAACGATTGTCTCGATCAACAGATTGAACCCCGGCAACCCGACTAGTCCGTTTCTAACCAGATCGGCGACATAAGTCAAAGGGTTTATCTGAAAAATCACACGCAAAATGAAATAGCTGCTATAGCTTGGATAGAACACTGAGCTCAGAAAAGTAAACAAGAAGAAAGTCAGATTCATCATCGCTGCAAGGGCTTCACTTGATTTGACTCTAAGCGACACAAAAATCCCAAGACCTCCGAAGAAGATAGAACCAAGTATTAGTGAAGCAAAAAGTTGTAGAATGTTTACAATACCTAATGTTATTCCTGTCGCTACAGTCAAAGATACGAGGAAGACAATTAGAGCGCTGAACATGCCGGTCAGAATCACTGAAAGCAAAACACTTGCAATGTATTGACCGCGAGTGAATGGACCCATCAATATCTGTTCGAACATCGCAAAGTTCCGGTCAAACCAAATCATCGTGCCAGACAGCATGCTTGAAGACATAACAGTCATGGCTACCGCTCCGGTTGAGAGAAATGTTTCATACGAAATTCCCTGAACCCTAGGTATTAGAAGAGTATTACGAGAAACTCCCTGTCCAGCGAAGCTCTGAAATTTCTGGCCGTCAATCTCATGACATTTCTCACGAACATAGGTGAATTGAATTTGATCTGCTCTCCTCTCGAAACAGATCCAACAGTTTTGGTTGTCCTTGTTTCCTCCATAAGTCAGGCCGCCTCTCCAACGAGCTTGACTACTACATCCTCGAGTGAAGGCTCTTTGATCGAGATGGATTCGGTTTCATATCCGCTGGATTCCAAGGCGTGAGAGAGATCACTTGCCAATCCGAACGGCTCTGCCGATGCAATGCGTACTTCGGAACTCTCGCTGACCTGTTCAATTCTTTGGACGCCCGACATGGTTTCTGCCAGTT
>DAIDAB010000079.1:0-3713 GCA_027310845.1 bacterium
GGGGATACGTGCTTCTCAAAACCGCAGAGTGAAGCATCCCAGGAAGCTTCAAATCATCAACATACTTGCTCGAACCAGTCAAGAGCCTTGGATCTTCTTTTCTCTTGAGAGGCTTTCCAAGAAAGTTAAGCGTCTTTTGTTGAGACCCTGTCTTTGGCTTTGCGAGTACTTGCGCAGTCAATACGGTCAGGATACTCTCGGTTGAAATTTATGCTTTGTTTACGTAGTTTGGAAATCGTGGAGACAAGGAAGCATGTTATCTTGGACTCTGTATCCAGTTGACTGGCCGAAACAAGCCCTGCAATTGAATGAGCCTGAAATGATTTTATCCGTGAGAAAAAGCTCCCGGTTGCACCGGCAAGAAGAATTTTTCCATGTTAATCAATGAGTCAAGAATGTACAAAAGTCAAGAAGCGGGTTTCTTTCATCGCTTTAGAAGAATATGCGAAAGAGAGAGGCAACCTTCTCCCATCATGATAGAGAATGCTTAGAAAGGAAAGCGCTGTAAAGGTTTCTTTCGATACCTGTAACAAGGAAACACCTCCTTAGGTGGCAGTTTTTCCCAATCTTGAAGCGCGCACAGATTGATTTGAATATCAAGGAGGCAGGAAATCTGCACATATCATGCCGTAATAAGTTGGCACATCGTACGATATCAATCTAGAACGCATCCTTGTTCGCGAAAGACATCCAGCTAGCATTGCAAGCTGCCACAGACTGTCTGGCTTTGCATCTTCAATGAAACTTGGATTCAAGCGAAGCAAAGTTTTGAGTCTGTTTGTTTCCAAAGCTTCGATCACAATTTCATCGTATTTCTTTGCAGCAACGTGGAACCCGTAAGGTCCAGATCTAATATGGGTGTGACTTTGGTCTGCACTTGCAACAAATGCAACTCGCCTATCACTTTTTTCGTTCGCGATTTGACTTATTACCGCCCCAAATGCATAATTTTGCTCAATTGGTATTTCCCTTGAGGGAGTGATTATTATTATCTTGAATTTTGCGTGCCTTCCTAAAAGAAACCAAAGTGGAACGAGGGATCCCCAGTCCATTGGCATATCAGACGAAGGTCCATCAAAAGATCCGTAGTTCGCCCCTACAACCGGCAGTCTACGATCCACGGCTCTCGAATAGATTTCTCTTGCGAGCTTCGTGTCGCATTTTGCTGAAAGGTGAATTTGTAAGCCTCTGCGAGATTCGCTTTTCAGAGAACCACTGGAATTCTCGGAAAAGACAACCCCAATTTTCCTATACAGACGTAAATTATGAGGGCTTGCTATCACGATCGTGTCAGGACGCATCTTCTTGAGCTCACGAGCAATTTCCAGCATGCCCTTTCGTGTCTTTCTGAAGAGTTGATCCTCCGCATTAGATCTTGCTAACCCAGGAATAATTTCTCCGCCGTGCGGTGCGATACAGGCATAGACCAACGGCATTTGATGGTTCAATCAGGGCCTAAAATGGGGGAAAGAAAAACATTCCCGGCGAACAATATCTACTGCCCTAAGAAACACTGTTCTTCTATTGAGAAGGTTGTTGAGACTGGGCCTGAACTGACGCAGGTGACTCCTGCGACTCTATGGCTTTTGATTCGGAAGAGCCTTTTGTCTCTGCCTGTTTCATTTCTTGGCCGTATAGTTTCAACATCTCTCGAACAACCTTATCCGCCATTTCCTTGTACTCTTCCTTATTCTTCGTCCCCAAGAGGTCAACGAAACCCTCAGCAACGAACGTCATAAGTGTAAGATCTCTATACGCTCCTGGAATCGTAGCAAGCTGCGAGATGTGCGGATGCGAAAGGTTCAATATGATTGAGTCCGAGGTTGTCATCACAGGAAGATCTGACGGGCTCAACTGTGCCTCTTTCACCGTTCCAAATGTTGTTTTTGCCGCTCTGACTTCGCGCGGGAGTCTTGGTGTGCCAGTAATGATCTTGATCTGCCTTATCTTCTCTCTTAGTTTCTTGTTTTGAATCTCTACTTGGAAAGGTACTGACGCCAACTGCTGTTCGTTGACTATCTTATATTCGGCAGGCAGAGGAATGTCAACCGTTGAAAGAGCTTTTTCGAGCACTTTGGCGAGTTTGTTGAGCGATTTCTGCACCAGCACATTTGAATAATGTGGAGTATCTGGTATGCCATCGACGAGAGAATCCATCGCCTTCTTGAATTTGTGGAACTGATCGTCTTCCACATATGCTCCGCGTCCAGTGACGAGTGTAAGATCGGTATTGACAAACCCTGTTAATGTCGGCCGCTTTGCAATAATTTCTCTCTTTACGAGAACGCCTCGGTTGTAGAATCGGACTGGCTTTCTATCTTCTACTCTGTATGGATCTACAAACGTTATTTGAAAACCGTCGCCCGATTTTTCATGAAGAATGCCTGCCGGGAGCTCAGGCGCAATTGCTTCATTTCCGTTGACGATGATCCTAAATTGCCAAGTCAGAAGCGGAGAAAAGGCAACGCACACGTACTCGTACAACTTTGCAACGCTGAATGATTTCTTGAGTTTCCTTAGGTAGATCCTTGTTCCGTAAGTAAGAAAGTCGCCTGCGTCTTCGACGGGAATCGGCTCTCCAGTATCAATTGAATTTCTGATCAATTCATCAGTCAAGTGCACGTGCCAGGTCTGGGGACCAGGCCTTGAGTACACGTCAACCTCCTTTGCGATTTTGAAAACTGAAAGGAAACCAAGACCTTTCTCTCCGATCAGCAGCCGTCCAGATTCTGATGTGCCTTTGGTGGATTGGCGCTTCTCTGTCATTCCTTTTGTGAGAAATGCGTTGAAATCACTGATGCCATAGCCGTCATCGTCAACGTAGCAAGATCGTTCATCTTCAATTTCGATTCTGACCTTGTATGCGTTAGCGTCGTAGCTATTTGCAATCAACTCTCTAAAGGGATCGTAAACACTAATGTACGCCTTGTCCATCAGCTCCTCCATAATGCCTGAGCTTAGCTTTACGCGCACTTCCTGCTTTTGCGAAGTGTTGGATTCGCTACTCTCATTACCTGCGTATCTTGCAGCTTGCATTTTCTTTCTAGACCTACGCTTTTTCTTGTTACGCAAATGACCTGAACCTCTTATAGCAGGGAAGGTCGAAACGACTTCACTCAGAGCTCAGCTCCCTTGACTGAGAATGCGAATCCTCTGGTTTTCCCGTCCTAAATTAGAGAACTATCGTGTATAAAATCATACTTCATCCGCACATTTGTCGTAATTATTGCACCTAATTTCATAATACGTTGTAGATCTCATATTCACACTAATCACTCAGACCACTTCCGAGAAAAAGGAAAACTGTAGTTTTTTACATATAAACAATGCTGCTAAGATAACACAAATCTCAAGACCGCAAAGAGGACAACAGCTCCTCCGTTGTAGTCGAAGGCATCTTACAGGAATACGCGCTGCATACGTATATTTTGGGTTGTTGGCCTAGTTCTGGAATTCTGCCCTTCACAATCGGGGCAAGACTCTCGATTCTGCGATCGGCCAGCACGATAATTGAGTTCGGAAGGTATTGCTGATGGAGTGCGCCAATCATTTCCTTTAGACTCTTAGAGTCGGTGTCGCCAGAAATCACGATCTCCTTTGGCTTTCCGAGCATGAAATCAAGGGCAACGAGCATGAAAGAGTGAGAGGAAGGATGATTCGATAATGAAACCCAGAAAGCAGAAAGTGTTCCTTCTGCTTTCTTCCTGTATTCC
>DAIDAB010000079.1:3723-8451 GCA_027310845.1 bacterium
GTGTGGCAACTGAACAGCCCGACGGCAGCGCGCCATCATAGGCCTCCTTGGGCCTCAAAATGAGGTCCTCAGAATTGGAAGAAGTTAAGAAAAAGCCACCCCCTTCAACATCGTAGAAACCCTTGATCATCTCATCACACATCTTCAGTGCTTCTTCCAGATATTTGGCCTCAAATATTGTCTCATAAAGATCCACGAGACCATTGATGAAAAAGGCATAATCTTCGAGAACTGCTTTCTCTTTTGCCTCACCCGAACGGTAGCGCCTTAACAGATTCGTCGAACCACCTTCATGCATAGTCATTTTGTTTAGGACGAAATCAGCCGCTTTTCTTGCGGCTTCAATGAATGAATCATTTCCAAATACTCTATACGCGCGTGACATCGCAGAAATCATCAACCCATTCCAGCTTGCCAGAATCTTGTCATCTGTGAGCGGCTTTGGCCTCTTTGCTCTGAATTCACGCATGGCTTTTTTCGTCTTCTCTAGATTCATGCCAAAATCTGGAAATTTGCCTTCCCAGTCTAATGTGGCCTTTGCAAGCCGAGCTGTGAGAATCGTCTTCCCCTCCTCGAAATTTCCCTTGGACGTAATGGAATAGTACTCTAAAATGGCATCGAGACAAGTTTCCACGTTTTGTTCCTTCTCAAAGTGCAGATCCTTGATAGCAGATTGGAGATCTTGGCGATTACACACATAGTAAGACCCCTCACCCTCCTCGCTGGCTGCATCCTGCGCGGAATAGAAACCCCCAGAGTTAGATGTCATTTCTGACAGCACCCAAGAAAGAGTCTCTTGCACCACTCTTCTGTAGGTTTCAAGCTTCGATACTTGATATGCCTCTGTATACACGAGCGCAAGTAGTGCGTTGTCATACAACATCTTTTCAAAGTGCGGTACGAGCCACTCTCTATCTGTGGAGTACCTATGAAACCCTCCACCCACTTGGTCATATATCCCGCCTGATGCCATGAAATCAAGAGTCTTCGTCACCATCTGGAGCGGGGCCTTCTCTCCAGTTTTTGCATGGTATCTCAACAGGAAGAAAAGGTTTGAAGGTGTTGGAAACTTTGGTGCACCACCGAAGCCTCCATATTGCTGATCGTATTCTTGAGCGAGGACACTATAGCAATCATCCAAGACATGATCATCTATCTTGGTTTCAGAGGTCGACTTCGTCGAATAGATTTCACTCAGCGCCAACTTGATCTGGGATGCCGATTCGCTAATGCTAGCACGGTCTGATTTCCATACCTCAGCTATACGCCTGAGGAGAGTCATAAGACCCGGCAATCCCTGTCGTGTCGTAGGAGGAAAATAAGTTCCACCGTAGAAAGGCTCAAGATCCGGTGTGAGGAAAACTGTAAGTGGCCACCCTCCGGTACCAGTAAGTGTCACAACTGCCTTCATGTAGAGTTCGTCGAGGTCCGGTCTTTCTTCTCTATCCACCTTTATGTTGATGAAATTCTCATTCAACAATTCAGCGATGGCTTCATCCTCGAACGATTCTCTTTCCATCACGTGACACCAATGACATGAAGAGTATCCGATGCTCAAGAAGATAGGTTTGTTCTCTCTCCTGGAACGAGATATGGCCTCCTTTCCCCATGGATACCAATCCACAGGATTGTACGCATGCTGAAGCAGGTATGGGCTCTTCTCTTCAGTCAACCTGTTTTCCTTCCGCCTTTGGTCTATGGCTGTGGTCTGATGACCATCATCGCGCTCTAGAGACAATAGGTAGTAACCCTTCTTATGTACGAGGGGGCGAGAGTATTATTTCTTTATCAGAGTGTAAAATTCCCAAGCCGCAGATCTTGAAAATCATCCTTTTCAGGTTGACAGACCTCATTTTAAAATCCAAGATCAAGAAGGCAGTTCAAGGCGAGTTTGAGATTCAGGACGCATCAAGCGCCGATGAAGTCGAAAATATACTTCATGAGAGTTCAGAATCAATAGTTGTGTGTGATCTCGAAACAGTTGGCCCCCAACTTGATGCTCTTTTGATGCGCTGTCGGAAGAAAGGCACGCGAGTCGTTGGCTTCTATCCACACATAAGAGGCGACATCAGGGCCCTTGCTCTCGCAAAGGGTGTTGACGACATTATTCCTAGGTCCGCGCTTGAGAGGACATTGAAGATAATCGCTGACGATCAAGCCCGTAAAGCGATCTAAGTTTCCATCTGTTCGGATCTGAAACGTTCGATGTTTCGCATTTCACGGGCTTTCATTACTGGGCCGACGCTTTCCAACCATTTGTCTCCCGCATTCAGCCTCCACTCTTGAAGATGTTGCTGCATCACTTCTTCGGAAATGATCATTTCTATGGGGAAGCGATAATAGAACGGGCAGTCAAACATTACAAGCAATATTCTTTGCCCAACGGAATCAATTGCGTCTACACGGTCGCTTTCGGACGCATGGCAGAAAGGACAGCGAAGTGGCATCAAGTCATCCTCCTCGTTTAGACGAACTTAACGTTTTTCCAAACTGCAACGTTCACCATCTCTTAGTCTTCCACAATTTTTATTTCTTGCAAAGATATGCAATTCTAGTATGCCACGGGTAATACACTATACGGTCTCGATGCCCAAGCCAAACTCACATTATTTTGAAGTAGATATCGAGATTCCTGATGCTAAGCTTCGAGCCAAGAATGGGATGTTGAGACTTGTGATGCCGGTATGGACACCTGGATCATACCTAGTAAGAGAGTTTTCCCGAAATGTACTTGATGTCAGCGCAATTGATGTCATGGGAAATTCGGTTGTGAAGTGCGCGAAAGATTCCAAGAACAGTTGGAAAATCGATGCAGGTAATGCAGAGTCCGTAGACGTACATTATGGCGTTTATGCCTTTGAATATTCAGTAGACACGAGTTATCTTGACACACGCCATGGGATAATCAACGGAGCAAGTGTATTTCTCTATGTTGAAGGTTGTGAAAATGAAGAGCATATTATTACGATAATCCCACATAAAGAGTGGAAGACGATCGCAACTGGGCTAGAAAAGATTGAGCGCCCAGAATACAACGGGACTAGCTTTACAGCTCCAAACTACGATATCTTGATCGATTCTCCAATTGAAATTGGGAACCAAGAAGTCTATTCCTTTGAGATCTCAGGAGTAAGACACGAAGTCTCAGTTTTTGGGCCGAGCCCCGTTGATGCTGAGAGGTTTGTTTCAGACATAAAGAAGGTCGTCGAAAACACATGGCCAATCTTTGCGGAGATTCCGTACAAGCGCTATCTCTTTCTTGTCGATTTCGTCGGAGCGCCCACTGGAGGAGGCTTGGAACATCTAAACAGCACGCACTGCCTTGCCTCAAGGCTTCGTATGATTCCAGAGCAGGAATATAGGTCGCTTCTAGGGTTGTTTAGCCATGAGTTTTTCCACGCATGGAATGTCAAGCGCCTACGTCCCAAAGGCCTCGGTCCATTTGACTATAACACAGAGGTGTACAGCAAGTCGCTTTGGATTGCAGAGGGCATTACGAGTTACTACGACGATTTGATCTTGAGACGCGCCGGAATATATTCAGTAATGGAGTATTTTGATGCGTTTGTATCAAATATTAATATCATGCAGTCATTCCCAAGTTCCCGCTTCCAAAGCGCCGAAGAATCTAGCTTTGATACGTGGATAAAGCACTACCGACCCAGTGAGAACTCCCCGAATGTCTATAGCTCGTACTACACTCAAGGCTGTGTGATTGGATGGATGATCGACATGGAGATCAGAAAATCTACGTCAAACGAAAGGAACTTGGATTACGTTATGAGGAAGATGTATCAGGAAACATACTCTGAGGAGAACAGAGGTTACACCGATGAAGAATTTGAATCATCGTGTAACTCGGTTGCTGGCAGGAGCCTGTCAAGTGAGATCTTCGATAGGCGCGTTCGTGGAAGAGAGAGCATAGATTTCCAACATTATCTTGGCTACGCAGGGCTGAGACTAGCTCCGAAATTCAAAATTGGAAATAACAAGGCATATCTCGGAGTCAAGCTTCGTTCTGAGTCTGGACGGACTATTGTTGCGACAAATCTATTTGATACTCCTGCAGAAGCAGGCGGGCTTGCTCCTGGAGATGAAATAATTGCAATCGATGATCTGCGCATGGACTTATCCCTCATCCAGCATTATATCGCTAACAAGAGACCTGGTGATACGGCGAGAATCCTAATTTCGCGTGATGGGTACCTCGAAACCATCGACTCGAAGTTGGCAGCGGCACCCGTATTCGAATACAGGATATACAAGAACGATTCGGCCTCTGAAGAACAGCAAAGGTTTTTCAAAGATTGGATGTTCTCAGACTGGAACCTTCCACTTGAGTACACTGAATACACTCCTTCTCCCCAGAGACCTAAGCAATTTGACTATGTCTAGATTACAAATCCTTTCTAGGCCTAACCGTGTGACGTGAAGGACTCAAGAAATATGGGCTTAGGACTGCTTCGAGTGGATAACAATTTTAAGAGAGGGAAACCAAATGATTTGCGAAGGCGAAACTCCCAGTTAGCTGGTTCAACTGGAATCCGTGGTCTAGGGACAGAGTCTATCTGCAAAAGCAGGTGAATTAGAACAAATGGGAAAGCGAAAAGTGCTGAATGAAGCTCAGCTTAAGGAAATGGTGCTTGCTCAAGAGGGGGAAATGTACGGTCAAGTGATAAAACTAGTTGGGAGTGATCACCTAATGGTTAAATGCGCAGATGGCAAGAC
>DAIDAB010000079.1:8461-8722 GCA_027310845.1 bacterium
AGGGAAGAGTCGAAGGCGAGTGTGGATCCGGCTGGCCGACATTGTTCTTCTGGTACCGTGGGATTTCAGTGCCTCCGACAGATGCGACATCATCTGGCGCTATACAGTATCACAGGTCGAATGGCTCAGGGCCAACGGGAAACTTCCTCCCGACTTTTAGATACAGTCAAAAGATGTTGAATTATCCAATAGTCTTGCTGTGGAGCTTAGCTATCTCCTCTCGTGCCACGTGGGCTGCGCTCAATTCTCTTTCGTCATATG
>DAIDAB010000007.1:0-15637 GCA_027310845.1 bacterium
GCTTTTCGATCTCTAGATCGAGAATCTTAATTCGAGAGTCGGAAGCGAGCAGAGCTGAGAACCCGGGTTCAAATCCCGGCGACCGCACTGATTCACTCGAAGAGAACTGTGTCCAGAATGCGCATGATCGGCTCTAGATTCGAATCGAAATGAGGCACTCTTTTCCAAGTTGAATGCCTGTAATCCCCATTGAATGCAAAGTGTGCCTCTCCTCGGATTCTAAGAAAAAACTCTACCAAATGGTAACCTCTAGACATATTCTGTCGAAGAAAAAATAATTCATTGGTTACGTTTTTGTTCATTTCGCCTTATATGACGAAGATGGATAGTTTTCCACTCTATTCATCATTTTTGTCCTCCTTCGGAAACAAATCAAGGAAGGCCCTCTTTGTCCGTTATAGTGTATGAAGAGAAAAGTTATCCAGCCACTCTCGTGACCTGGGATAGGCTGCTCCCTTGCTTCCAAAGCCATCTTGCTTTATCTAATTTCAAATCCCAAGTTCTGCTATGATAGGAAGATACTGTCTGCCCGAAGTGAGTCTACAACCAGTATCAAACTCGCCAAGATTGGGTGATAAAGAAAAAGCAAACTGAGAAGCAGATCGATCAAGTGGAGCACCTTTTGATCAAATCTCAGTTTTCGGCTTACTTTCTATTTTTAGCTATGATAATTGAGTTTAGAGAGGCCATACTCTTGCTCCACGCCTTTCGGCCCTCTTTTCCGCCGATTGATAGTACGCCTTAATTTGTTCGTTGTGTTCCCTGACATTATCTGTTACGACGGCGAACGCCCACCTCGCGAACCATCAAGGACTTCAAAGGCTCCAGAACATTTCGCTAATGCCTAGTCTACAAAGGTTGTCCGTGTTTTCTCTACCCAAGTTCAAATTTTCGGTTGAAATTAGATACAGCCTATTTGGCCGCAGCACAAGTGGATGTGAGAATCCATGCTTTTAGCGAAGGTACCGTTTAAGATGCTGAGCAGATTTCTTGGTTGGTTGAAATGGGAAAACGCAGCTAGATATTTCGCTAATCGATACATGCGTTTCCCAGAACTGGAGATATCTACCATTCATTTTTTCGTCAAATTTGCTTTTATTAGAAGATGTTCATAACTGATATCAAATCAGATAGACCCGCACTTGCGTTCTAAATCTTAGAACGAAATAACATTTGATTGAAAGAGATTTTGATCAAAAATGTCAATAATTGGCTATGTCATAGCAATAGCTGCATTAAGCGGAATTGGATTTTCAATCTTGTCTATTGCATTGTCATTACGAGCGTCTGATAATAGATCTCATGCGTCACAGTAGCTTGGCATGTTAAAGCTTAGGCTTCCAGCAAACTTCCAGAAGCCAATCGGCTAGAAATGGTCAAGAGCTGCATGCCCTATTTTTTTCTCTGCATTTCATGGAATAATTTCACAACCATTGTTGAATTCAGGATATTCAAGATCCGACTGCCCAAGAGACCCATTCTCAATGAGTGTCTGAACTTGAGGGAGTGCCTCTTGCAATTTCTTCACTAGGTGCCTCACTGTTGAGCAGATATGAGAAAAACCATTATTTCGGAGCATTTCCTGCGACCTGTTCACGAAAAGACATCTTCCGCCGCAGATATGGAATATGTCGCAGGATACACATGGTTCGCCAATGGTTGCTTTATTGCAAAGCGAGCGCGCGGCACTATCGTATATCGAGCCAATCATTGAAAAATCAAAATCGATTGATACAGGGCATGCAGAAATCCTGCCATCAGGCATCACTGAAAAAAAATCAATCCCGGAACCGCAGCGCAGTCGTGATTTCTCTCCAGACAGCAGTGAATTCATGACTCCAATGAATGGAACTATTCCGCCAACGCGATTTAGGCGCGACATCTCATCCACCCACGAGTCTACGAGCGAGGAGATGCCGGAATTGTATGTAGAGATCCACTCGGCAAGCTCCTGTTCAGTATTTTCTGACCCTTCCCAGAACATTGCAAAATTGAGCTGCCAGTGAACATGATCAAAATACCCCGTGCTCAGAAGATGCCGCACGTTTTCGTAGATATCCGTACCTTGCGTCACTGTCATCCTTGCCACAAGGTCTCCGCGAAAGCCCCTTTGTCTTATGAGCTTGACATCATGCATTGCGTGTTCGTACACGCCGTTTCCTCGCTCTTTGTCCGTGACTTCCCTCGTTCCGTCGATTGATACGAGAATGGTATGGAACTTTGACAAATACTGCGGTTCAATCCTGTGCAGGAATAGGCCATTTGTCTGGAGAACGAATCGCGCGGGGATCGAATCCATGATATGTTTCATTGTCTCGATTCGTAGAAGTGGTTCGCCTCCGTAAAACGCGACGACTGGATTGCTGTCCCGAGACAAGAAAGATTTTAGTTCAGCAATCGAATACTTGATTTCTTTTGGAGGAGTATCGCTTCCTCCTCCGCAGTAGTTGCAGCTGAGATTACATTCTTTTGTCAGGATTATGTGATAGTGCATGTTCTCAGGTTCCTCAGAGAGTAATCTCAACGATTTTGTCTCTTGATTTGATCCCCCTCACGATGAAGACCTTAGATTTCGGAACCTTGAAGTGTTTGGACAGAACTTCCAGGAGTCTCTTGTTAGCTCGTCCACCATCAGCTCTTTCATCGACCTTCACCTCATAGCTTTCCTCACTGACTTTGGTGACACGGACTTCTCTTGCGTTTGGAGTCACGCGAACCTTAATCTGCATGCCGAGCCGATCAAATCCATCATATGATAAAAATGCATTCGTAGATGAACAGTTTATCGTTAATGCTTCTCCAAGATTTCATTTGGAGCTCTGAATATTAATATCGATGTCAAAGGGAGTGTGCATATCCTTTGATAGAGCGCTCTGATTGAGGCAGAGACAATAGAGAGCTGAAACTTACCTTCGCGGTTCCGTAATTATGGTGAACCAACCGATCAAAGTTTGCTCTGCGACAAACCATTAAACGGCAAGATAGATTAGTTTATCCTCTTATGAAAGTTCTCTGCTTTGTTGCTTCTTCAGGTACAACGAATCTGCTAGTTGATATTCGGCTGACTACTCGTCAAAGAATTGTCCTGTGTTATACTATGCAGTGCGTTAGGCGTTAGCAAAATGAATGTTGTGTTTGGCTTGCTAAATTAAGTTGCAGTTACATTGACAGGCGCTATTGGCCCCTGCTGACCGAATATCTGAATCATGTAACTCTGACCAACAGTTAATTCTGCAAAGGGCGGCAAAGCCTGTGTCGCTTGACCGGAAGGACCCTGCACAATTGGACTAGGTCCAAACGCAAGTTCACCGCTCAATGTGAAAGTGACACTGGCGCCAGGACTCAAGACGAATCCTGCGGGTAGCTGCGATTGCATTGATACGCTTACGTTCAATTGACCTGAGCTAACTCCACTCGTCGAACTAGTAGGCGCAGATATCATCGGAACAGACACCATCATTGGTGGAAAGCCGAGGGTTCCGTTTGGGTAAATGAAGCGGCCGATTGGTTGCTCTGCCATAAAGGACAATTGTTGAGCTGGAGGCGTGCTAGAAGGCGGAACGAACCCTGTTGGGAACAAAGCGATGATGATAGTCCCGTTCGGGACGGGTTGCGGCGTCGGAGGCGGAGGCATGAAAAACGTCGTTGTTGAACTTGGATAGCTTAAAGCTGCCATAGTAGATCCTGGAGGAACAATTGAGTAAATTCCTGTATTGTTGTAAGAAAGAGTGGTCAAGGCAGCCGAGAAGTTGAATGCAATTGGCGGTTGATACATCGGGTACGCACTCATTACTATGCGAGTTCCATTGCGGAAAACTACCACTCTGTCCGGAGGAAGAGGACTGAGCACTCCTGTCATGAGCGGTGGCGGAGTCATTTGCACGTTGATTGGCGGGAAGTATACTTGTTTCTGCCCCTGAAGCATCAAGTTCATTAGACCCACGCTTGTATTTCCATGATTTGTGACGGTGACACTAAGAAGAGTAGAATTCCCATTTACGACGAGCGAGGAGTTAGTTATTGTCACGTCTTTATTCGGGTTGTTAAGAAATCCTCCAAAGTAGCTATTGTTGAAACCAAGATTCGTGCCTGTCTGCGGCGGGCCTTGCATCATACCAAAATCGCCCACCGGTGCTAGTATTGATTTGACCGCTGGCGTTAGAACAAATACGTTCTGATCCACCGTTTGTATCTCTGTCACAGTTGGCACCAAATCGACCAATGCTCCCTCCTTCCCACTGAAAGTACTGGTCAAGTTAGTCGTCAGAGTCCCTTCGCCAATCACAACTGAATCATTGACGCCGTTTATAGTTATGACTGCATTTGAAATGGTGAATTTTATCTGTTTGATTATTGTGCCGTTTGGCAAGTTCGCAGTGCCAATGACAATCGAAGAATTCAAGAGATTTAGGACGTTTACTGTTCCGCTTCCCGGAAGGTCAAGCGAACTCTCTGTACCACTCTGTGAAACCAAAAGTTGAACTCCTGAGTAAGAGACGTAGAGTGCTGTCGTCCCCGGCGGAACGTTCGGAGGATCTGTCAAGCTGACAAAGAAGGCATTTTTTCCACTACTCCCACCTGTCTTACTGTTTCCTAGATAGGGCAGAGCAAAATAAGCGCCTGCAATAATTACTGCGATTATGACGATAGCAGCCATGATTTTTCTAGACAGCATACGATTTTCTTCTTGAGCGTTTTTCAAGCAGAAAATATTTAGTCATTCGGAATTCTAAATATGATTTCGTGGTTTATTACCCAGCGGCGTGGTAAGTATAGTCGACCAAGACTGCTTTGAATCCCTAACATGTTAGGGTCAATTGTGATTTTCCGCAGAGCGATGAGACTTGTGAGGAAATCCGAGTGCGGCGGTTTGGCTGCATCGGATTCAGAGTGTATGGGTTCAGAAGTTTGGAAATTATGGAGATTCAATCAAGATACTGGCTTTTCAACAGGCCAAAACAGTGGCAAAAAACAATCGCCGTCCTGACCTAGATTTCGATATGATCCTATGCAAGACTTGAAGAGTTGGACCACTTTCTTACGGGCGGTGGTTGTCCCATAATTGTTGTGATTGAACAGTTTCTTAAGAGTCTGACCCCGTTGCGATTATAGGATTCGTATGCGCCCTAACATTAGAAAAGTATTGATCTGGTAATCCGATTTATGACCAGTCACTCTTTTCCTAGCAGCCTCATCTTGTAAAATTCGGCGAGTCTTCTTTCTTCTTCGCCTATATCTCCATCGACGACATAGCACGGGTCAGCGCCCGCGTCGTAGGCAATCGCAAATATCTGAATTATTTCAGTAGTTGCGTCTCCACGCTTCTCCAGCCAGACAATGATCTTTTTTGCGTCTTCAAGGTGCTTGGCGAGACCATCCACATGATGAATCAGGCCGGATTTACCCTTGATGTAGGCGTCGAATTTTATATCGTAACCTTGCTTTTTTAGAACTTCGGTAAATTCACTAACTGTTATCATTTCGGATTCCCCCCAGTTTGTTTGCCTTTTGCGATAGGTCAATCTCCATTCCATCTCTGATTATCAACTGCCCCATCTTCCAGGGCTTTACAACCAAGTCCCATGGCGTTATGACTCCCTCCCTGCACACAAGACACCATGCTCCACTCAATGGTTTGAAGAGTTCCGACGCCTCCCTCAATGTCGCAGATCCATCAATGTTGATTGCCTCGACTGACCCTACATCATCAAGCGTCGCCTCAAGCATCTCTTGTGGGGAGTTTCTAACAATGGCAAGCCTTTCTGGACTGAAGATGTAGCTGAGGATCTCTCTATCCGAGACAAACCTGTTGGTGTCGGAGAGAAAGACCCTCCTCACCGAGCGATTTATCATCTCCTGCAGCGCCTTGCTAAGCTTTGTGTCTTGCGGCAACGAAAACACCAGTGATGCAACGTCTCTTGCGCAAAGACTCGTTTCGAGAACTCCCCTGCTGTAGAGCGGTATCAGG
This sequence comes from bacterium, assembly GCA_027310845.1. Lineage (GTDB taxonomy): Archaea > Thermoproteota > Nitrososphaeria > Nitrososphaerales > CADDZS01 > JASHOD01. Next base: position 5,969 of record DAIDAB010000007.1, read on the forward strand.
TCTGCTAGCGTCGCAATCGCGTACGTTCCATGGTCATCAATAATCGACCATCCAAATTTGGTCCGAACGAATGCGCGGAAGAGGCTTGCGATTTCTTCATCAATTGGAATCGGGAGAACCTGAAGGCATGCGCTCTCAATCTGCTCAAAGAGAAACATGTAATGATCTCGCGGATCCCATTCAATGAGCTTGGATAGAATCGCTTGACCTGCAAAGGCAATCAAACGCTTTCCATCATTTGACACGAAGCTTAACGTCTTATCCGAGGATCTGACAATCGGCAGTACGTCCCTACGTGGCGTGTCAAGCAAAGTCCCTGCGACGAGTATAGTCATACCTTGCGCCACAACTGGAACAGGTCGCCTGAAAAGTTCAGGAAAAGCTTCCTTCAGTTTCATCTATTTGTCCACTCCTCTCGCTCGCGCCACAATCCTCTAGCCCGCGACGCAGCTTCTGCGAAGCCCTCTAAGCTACTTGAAATTCCAAATGCTGAATGCACTTCCCTCACGATCAGTCTTTCTACTACAGACCCCCCCCGGACCGAGCATTTCTTTGAGAGCTTCGATGAACTCCTTCGGCTTTGTCGGAATCTCTTTACGTTTCAGGCGGCTATTGTGTTCTATGTGCCATAGGATGGCCTTAGTTGCACTCTCTCCAAGAGAAGCCATTCCCCTATCAACGCACCCAAGAATCTTATCCTCAAAGCTTTGTTGGACCAACTTCTACGACTCCATGTGATCACGCGACGGGCGTCATCTTCACATCTGGATATCCACGGCTATGGTCGTATTCCACATGGTAAATTCTGGAAGGCGGTTTCAAAGAGCAAATTGTAAGGGCACCATCCATCTCATCTAACTTTAGATATGTGTCAACCACGTCTGCGAGTGAATCCTTCCTTTTGGTAGAATGCTTAGCAATAAAGATCCCTACATCGCCGTAGTGTGCTATCATGGCTGCTCCGCGTGCATCGAGCTGCGCGAGGTTTTCTGGTCGAAACACTGCTTCTAGTTTATCCATTCCCAAGAACATCAAGCACGCTCTTCTACCACCGTTCTCGTCAGTTCGGATCTTATCTGTCTCGTTCCAAACTTGTTCAAAGCTCTTCATCGGAGAGCTTGGATCCATCTGAAATAAGCACTTTTCACTGGATGAAGTTTCACCGAAATGCCCTATCCTCAAACTGCTCTCGACTGTTTCAGCATTGAGGTGGCGCAAGCGTGATTCTTTGATATTTTCAGGAGTCAGGCCGGACGTGGGTATGCTCATATTGCATCCTCCATTCGAGATAAAATTGCAGGCTATGCTAGTTGTGAGCGGCAGGTGCCAATCGCTTCCCAAGTATTTTCCTAGCTCTAGGAGTATTCTTGTCCCCTTTTTCATCCCTCCCCCAAGGAGGGCGTCAAGATCCTTGCTGCCGGTTGAATAAGAGTCCATTGAGTTCTTGATCCGTAGAAATTGTTTTGGCTTGTATCCTTGTGGCAGTTTCGACTCCACTGGATTAAAGAGCTTGAATCTTGCCCCAAATAAAGAGAAGAGGTGTGATTTCTGCGGGACATCTGAACCCCTTAATTTGTTCCACTCGATTCTTCTCACTCTTCTTCCGTCGCGCACTTCGTCCTTGAGCGTGACTACCGCGTCTACTGCGTAATCAGTGCTTGCGAGTTCGGGATTCTCACTTATGAAAACAATCCTTGCCTTTCTTGCATCTGCAATTGTAACGAGAGCTTTCTCTGCCTTCATCCTTTCGACGCTGTCGAGCTCCTTGGCCACTGTGTCCCATGAATCAAGTATCACCAAAGGCTCGTTCAACTTTGTGATTGATTCTAGAATCGATTCCATCACTGTTGCCGCATTGGCAAGCCTGATGTCCTCAAACTTTGCTGACTTCTGTGGCTTTGCTACCTTGACTCTTCCCTCTTTCAGGAGCGTCCCAAGTTCAGGATACTGGTCGAAGATCCCTTTTTCTGACACCCTACTTGAGAGATACACTCCTCTGCCATGGCGCTTGAGCAATTCCAGCCCAAGGAGCGTCTTGCCTGTTCCAGGTTCGCCTTTGATGAGGATTGTTCTGATGCCCTGATTGAGGAAGGATTCAAGGCCCGTATTGGTCGTTCGTGAGGCTTTTTTCCAGTCGGGGTGTGGGCCTTTGGCAGATTCCTCAAGGCTCAACAAATACACGCCATTTCGATAGAAATACTTGATGAGTATTTACGTAATGAGGATTCAGGTTCCATAGGAATCCTGATTTCCTTTATGCAGCAATTGGTAGAATGGTGGTTAACGTGCTTATAATTCGATGAGAGTCTACCTGAACCAAGTGGACGTTATGAGTATCGCTACAACTTTTGAGAACATTGAGGAGCTTGTCAGCGCTTACACTTGAAGAAGATACCGCTATGAAATCGCTCACCTTTGGGCCGTGATCCGATTCCTTGACATGCATTATCTTGACTAGTTCGGCGTGGCTACTTCCTTAGTTGACAACTGCTCTGAATACTATACAGATTGAAAGATGCACTAAGAGTCAAGGTCTCTATTCTCTGGAATACCTTTAGTATGCCATAAGCGCGCTTATTCGTAGATTTAGAAAAGACCTAAAACCCATACCAAAGATTAAATCTATATTGCCATCTTTCTAGGAACTCAGTTCTTTACAGATGGAATCGGACTAATGCCTAGATTCGGCGCCCTTCTCAAGATTCCTAAACTTTGAGCGCTCTGACATTGCTCTCTTAGACCAGCGTAAGAGCCGCAGAGAGCGCGCCATATTCCGCAAAGATAGAGTTACTTGCAAAACTGATTACAAAGGCGTCATTCTCGCGTGGTCGTGCGACACTTCTCAGAGTCTCCCAAGGCTCAGTCTTGCCACTTTTCTCGCAGTCTGTGCGATCGTCTGGAAACCTGAATCTCCCAGAAGAATAGACTACAGTTATGGCACCACTTGCGCCAACTTTTATCGATGCATCTCTCTGCTCCAATCCTTTTTTCACTTTTCCAGTCTTTCCGCGTATCAAAACGGCATACGAATATTTACCCATCCCAAGAGCTCTTCCATCAACTAGCGAAACCCATGGTAGTGAATGTGAGATTGCGGAATATTCCCTCCTCCCTTTTTGTGTGAGCACACAGCCGCTTGCTTCGATTCGGATCAGCCCGCGATCCTTAAGCCTCTTTATCAGTGTGCGCACTTCACCCTGACCTAAATTGAGGAGAGTTCCCAGCCTGCCCCGGCCAACTGAGCCAAGCTTCGATATCTCGAATATTGCCTTGAGAACGTGAACCTCCAAAAAGGCGGCTCTGGGCCCTTTATAATCAGCGGCAGTCAACTCCGCCAGTCGAGTACTCAAACTTTCACCTTGAAAGTGCCTTCAAATCTTCTGCTTTATTGGTTTCCCAACCTTGCCTGCCAGATTCAGTCCAATGTATATCGCGACACTGTCCTTGACGTCCATTGGATCAAACGATTCCAAGGCAGAAACAGCCTCTCGATGATTTGTTTCCATTTCCACGATGTTGAATCTGTGAACTTTGTGTGAGATGAAGACTCTTTGCAAACATTGTCGCGTATTCATAGTCTGGTGCAGGAGCTCCATCCAGCACTACGGTGTACGCACTCAATTCAGGTGAAAGAATCGTTTTTGAGACTGCTGCAATTATGCTCGTGTCCAGGCCGCCCGATAGAAGTGTCGAATCGCACATAGTTTCACTGACTGCTCGAATTACAAGTTCTCTGAGTGGTTTATTTAGGGCTTGCATAATAGTGTCAAATTGAATCCAATCGTGCTGTCTACGGCGTGCATTCGGGCGCATATGTCGCAGTATTTTCGGCGCAATACGTCCATGCATAGACAGAACCGTTGTACATCATCAGCTGATCTGCTCCAACCTGCGCAACCTGCCAGGATGAAGTCGCGTTGTATGTCCATAGGAACCAGTACTCATTTTGAGCATTGTTGTTCAAAACGCCGTCTATTCCGGTGATAAAATGTTCTGAATATTGGGGATACCACGTCGCATTGACATTTCCACCAGTGACTACGAGCGTTGCGACGTAAAAGTTCCATCCAGGTTGCACGGAAGTATTGTTGAACCAGTCGTAAGTGCCGTTTCCAAAGTCAATCAAGATGTCGGATGTTAGAAGCGAAACGGAAACAGGCTGGATCTTCTCTGATAATGTCACATTGTTTGTACCCTCAAAGCTCGCCAGGATTGTCTCAAAGTTTGAAGTAAGCTCTTTGTATTGATTTGCAATGGTCAAGTACTCAATCCATAGTTGTGAGAGCATCTTGCTTGCGTTCACGTATGCAGGTTCGCTCGTGTTAAGCTCCGAAACAGCGTTCGCAAGCAGGGAAAACGTGACGTTAAACTCCTTTGAAACAGATAGAAAGTTTGCGCTCGTCAAATTGTACGCCGATGCAAGCTGTTCAAACGATGAGATGGACCCATTGTACGTTGACAAGATCGTGTTGTAGTTACTTGCAAGAGAACTGTACTTCGATGTTGCACTCTGCAGTTCACTTACAGTTTTGTTGTTGTTCAAAGAGGTCTGTTGATACTCGTAGTAATAATACAGAGTCAAAGAAGAGCTTATGACAAGAAGTGCCACCATGATTGCCATTATTCCGTAAAGAGTCTTTTTTTGAACCATTTTTTCGACTTACACCCTTACCTGTTCAATTCTTCTGGCATCGTGAAACACTCTTGTGAAGTACAGTATCACTATCGGGGCTAGCGCGGAGCCGATTAGAAAATCGCCCAACTCGTGGAAGACCATGAATATCGCTCCAGCTATCTCGAAACCAATCAATCCGAGAAATGTCACGTGTGGCCACATCATGATCAACCCTGTCGCGATGTTGGTCTCAGTGTCCCAAACGAACGCGCAAATCGCTATGATCGCGCCGAAAAAGAGGCTCTCGTTATGGAAACCATTTGTCACTTCTGGCCAGAGTTTCGATGCAAATGAGCCTGCCAGTGCATATAGTAGCTCTCCAACAACAAGGAAAGGTATGATTATGCCCCCAAAGCCGTATGGGCTGATTATTCCCCACACCAGCTCGGAGGCTATTGCCACATACAGACCGATCTTCAATCCAAAAGAATAGGCCGAGCAAAAGACAAGAGTGTCCTCGAGTTTGACATTCGGAAGCCCGGCGAGAGCGTAGTTTGTCGCAATCGAAAGTGATGTGAAGAGCGCGACGATTGAAACGGTGCGGGTGGGATTCATTCGTAGCCTGTCTGGATTATCCAGACAGGCTATAAGAGTTTCCGACGCAGAGATTCATGTTGCGGATATCATCTAAACCGTTGTACTCTTAGGCTCAAACGTTAATAGTTCGACTCTCTAAGATTTCGAGATAACCAAGGCAGCATTTCTGTAATAAAGCTCGGACCATGATGAGCCAAGAAATCCAGTGGTCCTGGGGTCAAGAAGTAATTTTTGCGCTTTATAAAATCGAGCGAGTTCCAGCCTCGCTTTTCAATCATGGATTCAAGCTTTGAATTATCAAAATGCGAATACATCTTTGCCTCGTAGATGAATACGTCGGGATTTTCCTTTGGTATCACATTGAGGTCCACATTTATCCATTCTGTCCTCTTTTCCTCGAATATACCATGCGCTCCCAAGAGATTGAGTGCATCCGTGATGTAACTATAAGCTCCGAAAGAGACAGGGCCCCCGAGATCTATTTCGACATATACTCTCGGAGACCTTGCTGGTCGCCTGATTTCAGACAGACTCTCGATGAGTGAAGCAGATAGGGCTCGCGCACGTATGAGCTCCCCAGTTACGAGGCCTACTTTGGTCGCAAGCTCAACTATTCCGGCCACTGAAACTGGGAGCTCCAAAGGGTAAACCGTGAAACTCTTGGAAAGATCGATTGCTAGCTTTCGCTGATAACCTGTTATGGCAAATATAAGATCAGCCTTCACAGTATGGAGAAGTTTTGTATTGACGGTGCTATAGCTACCAAACTTTCTCTTCTTTCTTGCTTCAGGGGGTCTAGCGCAAAAAGCACTCACACCAACCACCCTTTCTCCAACCCCGAGCATGAAAAGAGTCTCTGTTATCGCAGGACTCAGACTGACAATTCTCTGAGGCTTTTCGGGAACATTCACATCCTTTCCCAGTATCTCATTGAACACTCTAAATCATCTCCCAGGTTTTCAGCGTGACATGAGCTTGCCCTTTCTGTCAATCTCCCTAACACACTGAAACTCATCAATGCAACTTGCTATTCTGTTTTGATCAATGTCTTGTGCATTGGTATAAATTCAGATTGATGGAAACGCAACCAAATGATAGAATCCCTAGACTGGAGTCCTCTAGTACTCGGTAGTAAAACAATTGCTTTGCCGAATTCATAAAGACGCAAAGAAAGTGTCTGTAACTCGGCAAGAGCACGTATTTGCCACGATCAAGACTATAATGAGATGGTAAAAATGGAAAAGCGAGTGGTTTTCATTGGCATATTGGTCTCTTTGCTAATGGTTCTTTCAATTGCTCACCCTTCAAACGCAACTACATCAAATCCAATCAACAATGCTGGTTGGGCAATAAATCAAGCAGCTGGTCAATCACAGGGAACGGCAACAAAGGTAATTGCATGCGGAACATTTAGCCTCACAGTTTCATCTTCATCAAATCCAACGGCTAGCAGCGGAACATTCTCAGGAACGATCACCTTCAAGACCGCATATGACTCTGAAGAGTTGAGCGTGCCTAGTTCACCCGTTGAAATAACTGGAACATGGCTGAGAAATCAGGCCACAGGAGTATTGATGGTCAGATTTTCCTCTATGCCAAGCATCCTGACTGGTTCTTTCACGTCTCCTTCATCTCTGCCTGAGCCATCTACCCCAAGCCCACCACAAGGCTGTGAGCCTCTTGCGAGCGGACTATTTGGATTCATCCAGTCGCCCATCGTACAACAAAGCGAGGGCATGTTCATCTACTGGAACCAGCAAGTAACAGAGTTGTAGAGCGCATAACCAAATTTCCCTAAAAGGGGACTTCCCCCTTTTTGGGTTTGCATTCCTCTGTAAATGCCACACATTTCGCCAAGACCAACTCTGGATATCTGAACACCTTCCAGCCTATCGTAGATTAGACATGGATAATCTTGAACACCAAGGAGGTCGTCGAAATAAGACAGAAGGGCGATAATACCTAAAATTCATTGAACAGCAGCTCAAAAGCAGTTGTACACGCTGTGCAAAAACGCTTGATTATAGCAGGTTCATTGGATTGATATGGCAGGTGTTACGAATGCAAACAATCTCAAAGATGGTGGATGATCTAGAGTGCGAAACACAAAGAGTCGAGCTTTCTTCAAATGGGCTAAGGTGCTGGCATATCCATATCAACATCCCATCAATATTCGCAATAGAAATCTAGGCCACTCTAGCTCCAGTCAATCCACGATACTTTCTGATAAGTTAAACAGACATTTTTGTTCTTGACATAGTGGATGCCCTGGCTTGGCTTTATGCCTCGCAAAGAACAACGAAAGCTTATTACAAGCTTGTCGCATTCAAGCGGGCAAGTGATTGACATGAGAAAGGGAATTCTTGCCATATTCTCGCTCCTCTTACTTCTTGCGTTCGGAGCAGTCGCGGTCCATCCATATGCAAGTACCTCGAATAGCATTGTCTATCAAGCGAATCCTCCTAGACAATTTGTGGCCTCGTCCCCCGCAGGGTTGCCATCAGCGCAAAGTGATGTATGCAACGTGGGCACGTTCAACTTGCATTGCTATACCCCGCAGATGATCCAACAGGCATACGATTTCACGGGGGCCTACAAACTCGTCGGAGGAGAGGCTAATGCAGGAGCGGGAATCACAATTGTGATCGTTGACGCTTATGGCAGTCCAACCATTGCACATGATTTACAGGTCTTTGATAGTACATTCGGGCTTCCCTCTGCGAAACTTAATATCATCTGCCCTCAAGGATGTCCAACCTTCAACCCTGCCTCTGCGAACGAGGTAGGCTGGTCTTTTGAAACTACACTTGACGTCGAGTACAGTCATGCGATGGCGCCTGCTGCCACAATTGACCTTGTCGTTGCTTCCACGAACTTTGGTAACGCCATAAACAACGCCGAGCAGTACGCGCTCGACAACTCACTCGGGCAGATCTGGTCGCAGAGCTTTGGAGCGCCCGAATGCGCGTTTAGCGGTGACAATTCACAATTCCAACAATCGCAACAAATCTACACAGCAGCTTCAAGTGTTGGAGTAACACTAATTGCTTCAGCTGGCGACAGCGGTGCGCAGGAAGGATGTCCAAGCCCAAGCGCATTGTACCCTTCATCTAGCCCGTTGAACTTGGCTGTCGGTGGAACGCATCTGAACATCTCTCCCAGCGGAAGTTACAAATCAGAGAATGCATGGAATGACGAAGATGATACCTATCTTCTGAATCAGGGAGTCAGTTTTCCATATGCCACAGGTGGCGCGCCGAGTGTTTTCTTCAGCCTCCCATCGTATCAGCGCGGGATCAGCCTTGTTCCATACTCTTGCTCTGGCAGCACGCCCTCAACATGCAGTGCTGGAAAGTCGTTCACTCCAGGGACGAGAACTACTTCTGATGTATCCTATGACGCTGATCTCGATGGAGGCGTTCTCGCCTACTGGAGTGCGATCCCCAGTCAGGCTGGCTTTTACATCTTTGGCGGGACAAGCGCAGGCTCGCCACAGTGGGCGGCAGTAATCGCGATCGCTGACGAGTTTCACGGAACTTCGCTAGGTGATGTCCATAGTCTGCTCTATTCTCTTGCAGGAACAACTGCCTTCCATGATGTGAGGCAAGGATCAAATGCCTTAGAACCCGGAGTGGGTTTCTTGGCCACTGCTGGCTATGATGCACCTACTGGTTTGGGTTCGCCAAACGTGGGAATTCTGGTCCAAGCACTCCAGGAATAAGAACTGACTAGGGCTACGCTCAGAGCCCTAGTGCGTTTCTTATTTTTTCAGCTTTACGTCCGCTAGCTTGAAACAAATATGGAGATGCTTGTAATTGACGCATTGTTGTTGTTTGCCTGCATGAGGTAGAGAGTGTAAACACCAACCCCATCCTGAGCAATGAAGTTGCTCATTGAGAACTCCACATTGACGTAAGTGTTGTTCACATTCCACGTTGAAGCATACACTGCGATTCCGCTGTATGTGGGTGAGCAGACAACGGATGAACACGGCGTTACGCTTCCTATGTATGTGCCGGGGTCGTAGGGCTTTTGATAGCTTGAATTGAGTGTGGATGCATTGAGTGGCGTCGGCAGCGGATCATAGAAGACGAACACGCCATTTGGAGTAACTGGAGATGATATGTCAGCAGACCCGTAGAAGTGCACAGTTTGGTTTGTCGGAAAACTGTAAGGCGTGACAAGACTGGCATTGTAGTTTTCAAAGTCCTCCACAAAGTAGACCGATGAAGGACTGTATGCTATTCCGATTGAAACGCGGTTATGATATGGATCGAGTATGTTCTTTGCGTGTCCATTTTGGCAGCATTTGGAATCGTTGTAAACCATGTCCCACTCTAGCTTGTTTATCGCTTGCTCGACGGCGCTGGTCGAGGTAAACGGGCAAAGAGCAACGCAAGAAGCAGATTCGAAAGCAATGTTCTCATCCACGTAACCAGTACCGTTGAGGGCAGTGT
>DAIDAB010000007.1:15647-23259 GCA_027310845.1 bacterium
CGCATGTACGGCTTGCACCCTTGAGTATCCCAGTGACTGAAGTAGTTGTAGTCTAGCATCGAATCTGCATGCTCTTCCCCTGAAAGTATCGGACTCAGAGTGACATTTGAGAGCCCAAAGTTAGTCCTGTTTGTGTTGATAACATTGAGGGCATACGAAACCAACGTGTTGTAATCTGAGGGGTAGCTGATGTTTTGCCCGCTTGAAATACAAGGATTGGAAGTAGCAAGAATAGTATAATTCGCGCTCGAACTAGAAGAAGATGATGAGGACGAAGTGCTGGTGGAGCTGACCAAGATGGTCGAGGAGGAGGAAGAGCTTGCTCCCGTGTTTGTGACAACTGCACTCATGTTTCCCAAGATGTTTGGGAAGACGAGGAATAAGACAATAACAATGATCACGAAAGCCGCTCCGAAAGCCGCGACTGCGACCGATGAGCTTCCGCCCTGCTTTGCTTTCAATCCCGAGCTGGATTTTTCAAGCATGCGTTCCCTCTTATGTCGGTAACGAATTGCAGGTACGAATTTTGAATTCGAGTCTCATCCAAGCTCTCCATAGACTCCCAGAAAAGAAGATGATGATCACCTTTTACCTCATACCGCGCATCATCATCTTTTCTTTGAAAGCTAGCGTTCCTCAAGTCTATGCCTGGGTTAACGGCTTGCTTTTCATTCAAGCATCCCTCTATCCTCGGCCCAACCTGTTCAACTTTTTTATTCTATGGAGCTCCTGCGAATGCGACTTATGTTGCGATTACCTGCATGAATGAAAAACAGTTGTTCAAGGCGTGCAACAATGTAGTCTTAAGAACGACGCGGTTTCCTTTCTCTCCAAAGTGAAACTATATGGTGTCAATAGCAGCTTTAGCAATACTCGGCGCGATATCAGGAATAGGTGCGACCTCAGTAGCCACAGGTGATGCAAACGCAGCAGTGGAAGCTGCAAAACAAATGGCGCCGCAAGGCCTGCATGTAGCTCTTTCACACGTGCCTTCATGGACTCATGCGCACCAAGTTCTTTCGGAGCATCTTTCTCAGTATGCGCAAAATGGAGGCATCGGTGCAGGCGCGTCAGGTGGAATTGGAGCAGCCATGAAGAAGGGACTGGCCCATATAGGGAAGGGGCTCTTTCATTTGCACAAATAAAGGGAGCATATAGCGAGCGGGCTACGACGACTGCTGGAGCTATTCGTATGGCTCTAGCGGTTCCTTTTTCTTCGATCTTTCTGTTTTTCTTGAGCTTTGGTACATTTAGCTATTCGCAACAGCCTGTCTTGTCTTAGCGTGGAGCGCTTTTCCACGACCTAACTGTCTCGTACCAAAGAGCTATCAACGAGACTGAGCCTATAGAGACGGAGAAGAAACCCAGTTCGGCGAGGTTCCCAGATGGAAGAACGAATCCCACAAGATACAGAAACAGAATCGAAATCATAACTGCATAGGTGAATAACCGTGGTATGATGAATGATCCTAGCGTAATGAAAGGCTGTAAGACGTCTACCTTGACTTCCTTTAGCAATGAATAGCTTCCATCCTCATTCTGAGCTACAAGCACCATTTCACGCAATTTCTCCAGATGATACTTTGCAAGCGTCGCGCTGGAGAGATTAAGTTCCCTTTGGATCTCTCTAATTCCGACCGAATCGTTGCTTCTGCTACGAAGAATGTGCATGTAAACTCGAAGCGTATTACCCTTGAGTGAGTATTTTGGATCAGCGGCAGCCTTGATAGACATGCCAACAACTGGACCAGGAGAAGAAGGATTATGCTCGTCATCGGCCTGATTGTTACTGGTGCTCAAGAGATGATGCACTTACCTTTCGACTTTATATTACCGCGATATATATCCACAATGTAACCAACGACTTTCAACACGAATAAATGGGCAATATGGATTTCAAATCTAGATGCATAAAGCTGTTCTCTCTTGCTCTCCATGAACTACCTGCCTGCGCAATGATCTTTCCACTCTGGCAAAAAGTGCTCTATTAAGAATCGTCGCCTCCTAACTGCGCATCAACGGAAAACGAAAACAGAAGTGAAACCAAACAAATGAGCACATCAAGGAAAACACTCGTCGGAGGCGTAATTGGCGCAATCATCGCCATCAGCCTCATAGCAGCAGGAGCATTCGCATTCTCAGGCAGCGGCAGCTTCTTCGGACTAGGAGGAAGCGGCACAACAACAGCGACTCAGTTCAGCACCAGCAACGGCGGCACATCATCTGGAAGCAGTGTAACTCTACAGCTCAGCATGATCGACCCGCCCAACGTGCCAGGAAACGTAGTTGATGTTTACGTCAACTATAGTTCGATCCAAGTCCACGTTGCAAACGCAGGAAACCAAAGCGGATGGTACAATGTGACATCTTCGGGTACAATCAACCTCATGAAGATCGTCAGCGCCAGCAAGCTTCTGGGATCGGCAAGTCTTCCAAGCGGAACATACAACATCGTCAGGTTCAACATAACTTCAGCTATTGTGACGGTCAATAGCACGTCTGGAGTCCTGTCAAACTACACAGCAAATGTTCCGAGCGGAATGGTGCAGTCAGTGATTACTGGCGGAGTCAATGTGCAGGCAAGCACGACTTCAGCTTTGCTCGTTGACATCAGTCCAAGAGTCACTTACGCAAACGGGAACTACACTCTCATTCCATCAGCAACAGCACAGCCACAAACACCTGTAGCGTCCTCGGCAGTAACCTCCACTAGCGTCACTCAATCGCAACACACTACCACATCAGTAAGTACAACCTCTCACACAACCTAGAAGAGAAATGCAAAGAGCGCGAAGATTGCGATATCCGGCAATCGCGCAAGCTCTTTCTCTTCTTTCCTTTTTCTCATCTTTTGCCCAAATCATTGTAAAGCTATCTCACCGGTCAACCTAGAGATGTGCCTAACTTTTCTGTCCTTTTTCCTCATGTTGAGAGGATGCTAAGCTAGCAACCTTAAGCAACACTGCTTAGGATTCGAGATCCAATTTCCGAGTGCACAAGAATTATTATGCATCAATTGTCTTTCAGTGATTTACTTCTGAGTAACGTGCGTTTCATTGAAAAAGAAGATCGCCATCGCACTGATTGCTATTCTATCCTTACAGTTACTATTCTTTGTAGGCGGGGTGCAACCTCGACAATATTCAGAAGCTGCTTCATCAACAAAGCAGACGCTCTTCTGGTTGACAAACGACCTCTCCCACCCGAATGTGAACGGGATCTCGTCGTATGGCATCATGAATACATCTCAAAGCTTCAGCCCGTTGCCAACGAGCGTCGAAAATACAAATGTTCTTACTCAGGATTGGTATCTTTATCCTGTTCTTGCCGGACAATATTCAATAAATGGAAACATCTACCTCGGACTGTGGATAAATGCCACTGGAACCAGTCCTAAAGGCACGCCAACGATCACTCTATACCAGAGATTTGCAAATGGCAGTGAGGTGCAGGTGCCAGGGACTGGTTCGAGTCTTGGAAGCCAATCGCTGTTCAACACTCCTCACTATCTGAATCTATCCGTATCAGCGTCTACCTATACATTTCAGAAAGGCTCTTCCATTCACCTCGTGTTCAGCATTCAATGTGGATCAACGACTACTTGTGAGATATGGTATGGCGCACAATCTTATGACAACAGGCTGAGTCTGCCAAGCCAAAACTCAATGGCAATTTCCTCAATTACAACATACAACTACAACATGACCCAGACATCAATCTTTTCAGATAGTTTGAATGCAACTCAAAGGAAGGTCGTGGTTCTCGCAAACATAACCGACCCGTTCGGAGCATATGATATCATGCACGTGAATGCTTCGATATTGCTGCTGGCGACATCCACTTTGGTCCTATCCGGATCAATGAATCTCACAACAGCTGGAAACCCGACTGACTATTCCGAGATTTACAAGGCCGTGTGGTCTTATCCGAGTACTGCAGCCGGGGGAAACTACTCAGTTACAGTCTCCGGAGTCGACAACACAGGAATATATTACAAGAATTACTTTGGCAATCCAAATTACGGTCCTTATCTCGTCAGCAGTACGATTTACTTCTCAATTGGCGTGTCTGTTCCGTTGACTGTGAGGGTGAGCGACACTCACGGTGTAGCGCTTGCGTCTGCAGGAGTAAAGGTGATGAACGGGTTAGCAGTCTATGCTGAAGGCGAGACCAACTCATCAGGCTACTTTGAGGGGCTTGTGTTCAACTCGAGCTCGTACAACGTAATTGTGAGGTGGGAAGGCACGACCGTAGCCAATCAGTCCGTGACTATTTCGAGTGCCACCGACGTTAACATCACCGCGAGTGTGTACTATCCCGAATTCAAGACTGTTGATTCAAGCGGCAAGCCACTGGGAAATGCGGAGATTTTCCTAACTTTCCCCAACGGTACTGCAACTACTCTTCCTCTTTACACTTCGATTTCGACGGGAACGATTTCACTTCCAAGGTCGCAGGGAGGAACCTGGAAGGTCACAGTTTACTGGCAGAATGCGCAGGTGAGCTCTGAGAACTTGAGTGTGGCTTCGGACGGTCCATTTTCAATAAGCTCAAACGTCTTTTCGGTATCTACCAAAGTGACTGACAGCTCGAGCTCTCCGATAGTGGGTGTTTATCTCATTGTGTACAATGGAAACGCTGTCCAGGGATTCGGCATAACTGATACAACTGGAACTGCAAATTTCGAATTGCCAATTGGTGTATACACTATTGACGCGTACTGGCAGAACGTAGAGGTCATTTCACAAAGTGTCAACGTAACGTCCAGCGACACCTACGCTATTTCAGCAAAAGTTTTCCAGCTTTCGGTTCAAGTGAAGGATAACACTGGTTCCCCAATCAGCAGTGCATCTGTTACTGTCTCTGATAATAACGGCCCGCTCCAGCTTTCAGCGACGACGGGTGCAAATGGGAGCGCAAATTTCTTGTTGCCAGTTGGTAACTATACTATTGGCGCTGCTTATACCGGAAACTATTGGGAGTCAGACCGCTGCCAGCAGTTCAAAGACTCTCTCCTTGGGCTCATCTACGCAGACGACGGTCACATTAGCTCAATATCCGCCAGCGTTTACTTCAACAATTGGATTCCTGCTCATCTTAGGAATCGTTGTCGCTGTGGTAATAGTTATTGTGGTAGTTTTTGCCATTTCCAGACGAAAGTAGATCTCACAACCTCTGAAGATGATCTTGCCTATAGTCAAGCTCTGGAGCCGATCGTTAGCTAGTGTATCGTCTACCAAAAAAAGTAGGATTAAATTTTTTGTATCACAGGACGAAGGATAGATTCAAAGACCTCGAAAGCAGAGTGTGATCACGAGTATCACAAAACAATAGACTTTTGCTTCTGCCACGTTGGGCGCAAATATCAAGAATGTTCTAGTCGGAAGGATACTGAGAATAAGAAATCACACCAGGTCAAGCGAAGAAATCCAATACCTACAAGAAGACTTATCCTTGTCGATTTCTAAGGCAGGATTTTGGAACTGCCATGTGCGCAGTGCAGGAAAACAATCTTCAAGAGCAGTAGTTGCCAATGAAAATCAAGATACACAGGGTCTCATCGCGCAGAAGGTTTCCGCAGTAGTGATGGAATATCATGTGCTTGATTCAGATATATTCTTCTCAGAAGGCACTCACCTACTTTCGAATCCTCCAGACGTAATGTAATAGGGCTCCGCTCCCACGTCGAATGCAATCGCGAATACCGAAATTATTTCCTCGGTCGGATCCTTTCCTTGCTCCTTCATTCCAACGATAATCTTCTTCCTGCCTTCTTCAATGCGCTCCGCCACCAAATCGACGTGGTGAACGACCCCAGATGCCCCAGCTATCAAGGTATCTAGCTTCACCGTGAAACCATCATGCTTAAGATCATTGACAAATTTATCCAGATTCCTCCTTTTCATTTCAGCTGCACTTGCTCCCCTGTTGTATCCCGTTGCCTGTAAGTTTTGAGAGGCCGCGCCACAACCTTGTTCTCGTAGTCCTTCTGGTAGCTCCAATACCTGTAAATCCCAAGGAACAAGAGTGCAAGTGAGACAATCAGGAACAAGACGAACATGATTTTCAATACATCGGAGGAAATGCCGGCGGGAGCGAGATCGCCAGCCAAATGCACAAGAACCTCAAGTGCGACGAATCCACCGCCAGCTAGGATTGGAAGCCATATCTTCCTCTGCAGCCTTAACAACTCCTTGTTCCGGTGCAGCAAGAGAAGCGCTCTAACAGCGTAAACACCGCCTGCCACAGCTATTACCAGGGCAATTGCATCAAGTGACAGATCTATCGCTGAATACAGCGACATTACATCTTTCAACGGAAAGGCTCGTGACATATATGCCTGTCGCGCTGCGACCGCATCCACACGTGAAGGGTCTTGTTGCGTTAAGAGAGTGATCGTGCTGATTGTTCATTCAGGATCGCTCACATCATCCAACAGAACTCTTGAATGGGACCATGATAGGTTTCAGATCTCCTGGCGAATCGACACGAGCCACTTATGGAGAGTTGGTCTTACTACATCGTAAAGATCGTTCAATCGATTATGAGTAGGGAAGGGAAGCGCGATCCGGATTTTTTTTCTTTCTCATTCAGTTTGATTCAATGGCCGGTTATGATTCTGCCATTGTAGAAGAGGTTGTACTCATTGATCTGGCTGTAGAGTATATCGACTGGCCGAGCTCTTTTCTTGCTTGTGATTTTCGTAGTCGGCGTAGAATGAGCACTACTTAGGATTGGAAATGGTCGCGCGCCAATTTTCGTCCTCATCAACGAAATCGGCAATCGAATCCAATGTGGGACGGCAACGAGAAAATGAAAAGGGTTGAAAAAGAGAGACCGAGAGACAACAACATCGGATTGTTGACTTCATGTTTTGCTATTTTTATCAATTGGCCGATCTAACCAACACTCTGTGTTCTCTTGATGGACTCCAAGAGGGAGTCTAGGCGCATCTAAGTTGATGGGTTTAGCCCGTAGACCGAGTCGTTTGAACCAAACAGCAAAAGTCCCCCGCCAACTGATGGTGTGGTGAAATGTGGTATCGGGTTGACGGAGGTGAAGGGCGAGACCTTTGCTATGACCACCCCGCTTTGAGGGTTAACCGCGGATAGCGTTCCGTTGTATATATTGAATGACCAGACTGCTCCTGCCGCGATAATCGGCGGCCCGGCAAAGAAGCCAGTGTAGTTCCAGAGCGATGTGAAACTAGGGCGTGCGCCTCCATTAATCGTGAGAGCCCGCAACCCATCTGAGCACGGGATGTAAATTATGCCTGCGCTATAGGCTGTACTTCCCCACGCGCCGGGTTCGGGGTTCCCTGAAGTGCATACCCCGGCACTGAACAGCTGACCACCGATCCCGCCCAGAGCTGAAGAATTGAGCAGGTAGCCGGTTCCCGTCTTACCTATGGAAAAGAGGAGGTTTCCAGGAAGCAGAGCAGCGCCCGTGCTACCAAGGTCGAGGTCGTTCGCGTCGAGAAAAGCCCAGTTTGCTGGAGCAAAGTAATCTGTTTCATTGAGGTGAGGAGTCAGTTTGATAACGGCGCTCCCGAAATCAAACCCAGTCGCGTTGGTCGCAGTGCTGTCTCCTGTCACCACGTACACAAACCCGG
>DAIDAB010000080.1 GCA_027310845.1 bacterium
CCATTACATAATTTGAAAATATAGCCTGCAAAAAGCTCTTAAAACTAGATTCCCAAAGAAAGTAAAGAGGTAATTTGACGGAGTACCAGCTGCGCGACTACAAATTAAAGGAGGGCGAGATTGACTCGTTCATCGAAGAGTGGAGGACAAAGGTAGTACCACTGCGGAACAAGTTGGGCTTTCGAATCGTCAACTCCTGGTTAAGCAGGGAGAACAATAGATTTGTCTGGGTTGTCGCCTGGGAGGGCACCACTAGTTTCAAAGAAGCCGAAGAGAAGTACTTTGCCTCTCCAGAGAGAGCTGCACTGAAACCAGATCCAGCAAGACACATCGAGAAAGCTGACACAATCATGGTGGACTCTTTGGTCCATTAGCTTTCGACAGTTTACTTTTAATCCAACCCGCAAACAAGAAGTAGTAGAAGGTTGCCGCGGTCGCCTAGCCTGGTAGGGCGACGGCTTGCTATCCATTGAAGAATGGCAGAGAGCCGTTTCGGTTTACACCGATCGTGAGTTCAAATCTCACCCGCGGCGCTTCCCCTTTGATTAAACGCTTTTTCATAGCTTCCCGGTGAATGTAGTCATTTCATCGACAAGACAAATCTTGTTTTCAAAGGGATCCTTGAGGTAGAAAGATCGCTCACCCCATGGACGAACTCTAATTTCGTCGGGTTGCGCACCAAGAGTATCGCTCGCTATGGTGTGCTTTTGTTCAAGATCACTCGCCGCAAAATAAATATGACCTGGGTTCGGACCCGTCTCAAAATCATCCCCATCTGTCTTTGGATCACAGATAGCTAGTATCGTACCATCGCAATCAAAGTAATGCCTGCCTGCCGACACCCTCTTTCCGGGCAACCCATGTAAGGTTGAATAGAATTTTGTGGCCCTTGCGATATCAGAAACGGGAAGGATTACCCGGAATAATCTGGGAGGCGATATGAAGGTGAAAATTTCAACACGATATTTACAAATTGCTTCTCTCTCGGCTAGATGGAACAATCAGTAGGCTGTGGTTTATCATCGGGGCTCTTTCAGGATTATTTTTTTGCTTAATCTAGCGTTTGGCCAGAATACTACCCAGTCTGAGAATGTATAATAACGCTCACAATGAGCAAGGGTTTTGAAGGGTTCGGAAAGAAGGCATGTTTGGCCGAACATTCAGTGGGTTTCATGAAACTTGCCCCGCACTTTCCCATTGCTCAGAGGCATTTTTTTCCCGTCTTAGAAACCATGTCCAGAGAAAGAAGCTATCATGAGTGAAAGGAACAAAAGCTCCCAGAGCATAATTGAACAGATAGAGACCGGGAAAACCACCCGTTCTCATTACAGGGTACTTGCACTCTCCGGGGCAGGGGTGTTCATGGATGGCTACGACCTTTTCATAATAAGCGTTGCACTCCTCCAGATAAAGCCGTTCTTCAACGCATCAACTCTTGACGTTTCATTCATTGCGTCAAGCGCGATACTAGGGGCAGTCTTTGGGGCAGTCATCTTCGGAAACCTCGCAGACAGAGTAGGAAGGAAGAAGTTATACGTAATCGACTTGCTATTCTTCGTCGTTTTCGGTGCGTTATCCGCCTTCTCGCAAAACGTGATCGAGCTCGTCATTACAAGATTCCTCCTGGGAATTGGAATCGGGGCAGACTATCCGATTAGCGCTTCGTACATCGCAGAGTTCGTGAACAGCAAGCAGCGCGGAAGATTGATCGCCTCGGTGTTTTCATTCCAGGGACTGGGAATTTTCAGCGCAGTTGGAGTGAGCATTCTTCTGTTTCCAACGAGCTCGGACGCATGGCGGTGGATGCTTCTCTCAGGCGTCTTCCCTGCGATTATTGCCTTGACACTTCGAACGCGGATGCCAGAGACGCCTAGGTGGTACGTGGCCCACGGTCAAGTTGGAAAGGCAAGGGAAGTCATGTCCAAATTCTTCGGGTACGCCGTAACTGAAGACCAGCTCGAAGTCGTCGTGGAAAAAGTATCTGTCAGGGAGCTCCTACTCTCCCCGTATGCTAGGCGAGTGATTTTCACATCTGTCAGCTGGTTCTTAGTCGATGTAGGGGTCTATGGAATAGGCATTTTGACGCCAACGTTCATCCATTCGCTTTTCCCTAATACTTCTTTACTCGCATCAGCAGAAACCACGGGCTTCCTCACGATCTTCGCTGGCTTTGGATACCTCTCTGCAATAGGGCTAATTGACATCGTAGGAAGGAAGAAACTCCAGATAATTGGATTCTTTGGGATGGCAATTCCTCTCTTTCTCGCGGCGCTATTCTATCAAGCAAGCACGCTTTCGTTCAGTCTTCTGCTTGTGTTGCTTGCGGCATTCTACATTCTGGAGAATCTAGGTCCCAACACTACTACTTGGATCTATCCAGTCGAACTCTTTCCGACGCGGCTCCGTGGGACGGGTCACGGGATTGCAGCTACTGTGGGAAAGATCGGTGCGCTCGTAGCGACGTTCTTTCTACCATTCGTTCTGACAATACTCGGAGAGGGAACAATGCTTTCCCTTGTCGCGATAGCATGTGCATGTGGCGCATTTCTCACACTCGCAATGGGCATTGAGACAAAGAAATTATCTCTTGACGATGTCTCTGAGATATTCAAGTCGTTCTACGACACATTCGACAAGATATCAGCAAACGTCCTTGCGACGGCCCAACTTTTCTACAACAGCCTGAGTAATGCCGAGAGAAAGAGGCTCGACTGTACTACACTTGCCCAGGAGGTGAAGTTGCTTGAACACAATGGAGATGAGCTTGTGCACGATGCGTTTACGAAGCTTGCAAAAAAATTCGTTGCTCCGATAGACAACCAAGATATCACTTCCCTTTTGAAAGCGCTTGATGACATGCTCGACTTTATCGAGGCGACTTCCTCCAGAATGGAAGTATACAGAGTCGACACTGTCACACCTGCCATGCTTGAATTCTCAAGAATAATTCTGGAGCAAGCAAAATCTGTACGCGATGCGATCCTCTCTCTTGAGGGATCAAGAGCCCAGCTTGCGATAAATGCGGCCGCAATCCACATCGACGAGCTAGAGAATGAAGCTGACACACTCCTTAGAATGAATCTCGGAAAGCTCTTCCAGATCGAAGAGACAAGTTCTGCCGCATTTCAAGTGATGAAGACGAAAGAAATCTATGAGTCTCTTGAGACAACAACAGACAAGGCCGAGGATGTTGCCGACATCTTGAGGAACCTCATAATCAAGTATGCTCTCTAAGACTGCACGCGAAACTTTGCTTTAGATTCATTACTCTCGTTGGCGCCTGATCTGCGGGTTCGAGGGCTTGAGATTCTCTAAAGTGATTCGTCTCTACGGATGCACGTATGTTGCATTTGAGACGCTTGATGGATACACAGTGTTAATCTTTCCATTCTCAAACTGGACTGTCACAAGACCCATTGTGCCAAAACCCGCTGGTTGGATAACCTGTTGGCCAGATATCGTCGCGAAGTTCAGGTGGTGCAACACATTGTTGATTGACGAATCAAGTTGGGTACTTGAGCTAAAGTTGGCCGATGGAATCTGTGCGATTGTCGCGTTTATCATCTGGTAGATCTCCCACCTGATCTCTATGTTTTGATAGTTATACCATGTCACAGGGGCACTATTGTTGCCAACGGCCCACTGGCTCGCGAGCTGCGTGATTGTGTTCGCGTACAGGTTAGTGCCGGCGTTAGTTGCAGGGAAAGATGGTGTCCAGAACACATCGGTTGTAATATTCTGAGTTGAGACCCCCTTTGAAGCTAGAATCCCGGCGAACGCAGAGCCCCACTCTATCGTGTGCCACTGCTTCGGAATTAAACCATTTGCTTCAGCCTGAGTGATGAACTGCGCACAGAAGGGTCCGAACATTGCGCAGAATACAATATCAGGGCTCTTGCCCCCATTGGATGAAAGGACTTGAGAAATGGCAGAAGTAAAGTCGGGGTTTGTAAATTGAGGCTGAAGGAGTTGTTGTGAAGTTATCGTCAACCCATTCGTGTGCTGTGCAAGCCAGACTCCACTCGTATAGTCATCAATCGCCCATGTAATATCCCATCCCACAAAAGCGATCGTGTGAGCCCATCCAGTCTTATTCAGCATTCCAAAGTAAGACGCTGACCACGCATTTGTCGTGTCGTTTGACCAGTATGGAACAAGCGGCGTCACGGCCCATGAATAGGTTCCGTTCCACATTGTCTTTGTACTAGCTTCCGACATTATTATCGGAACATGATCGGATTGAGAGATTGGAAGCAGCTGAAGACCTGTGTCTGCACTATAAGGACTGACAAGTATGTTTGCGCCCTGAGATTCCGCAAACTGTTTGTAATCTTGAACTGCCGTAGTAGGATTGCTCTGATCATCCGTGGTGATGACTGTCACGTTGTGATGGACGCCATTTGCATCTAGCAACCCGCCATGGGTATTCACCCACTGCATCCAAGCATTGTTAAGATAGAGATATCCTGCATCTAGGGACGCGTACTGTCCTTCTTGCGAAACTGTCATTGCTATTTTGACCGTGGTACCGTATGTCGTGGTTGGGTGAGACCCGTATTGTGTGAGCCCCACATATCCGCCCACTGCAACAATTATGATTATTATGGCAATAATTGCTATCTTTCCACCCATCGTCAGGGCTTGTTTGAACTTGCTAAACTTAGATGAAAACATTAAAGTCCTTCTCTGGATTTCGTTATAATAATCTTTCGTGAGTTTGCAAATTTGATCTAATGTGTTGTCTCAATATTAATGAAAATGGCAACACATGATATGATGCTCTTGAACGCGTTAGACGCACCATTTCAGGATTAGATTTCTTTATGATTGGATTCCTCCGGTCTAGAGTGAACCAGCGCACCACACAAAGGAGGCGATAACTGCTAGACTTTGAGTCTTTAAAATATCGAGTGAAATGCCCCGATTTATTCCTTCTCAAGCGCTCTAACAAACTTTCTTTGACTATGCATAAAGCGAGAATAGCAAGTCTCAAAAGCGCAGCCAATCCGAGGAGACTGCCGAGCAAGTTGATAGACGTCGGCGTTCAAGTCGTCCAGACTGTTGTTCAAGGCCTACTGTACGGATCAATCTATGCGCTCTCTGCTCTCGGACTTTCAATGATCTTCTCCGTGCTCGGTGTTCTGAATCTCGCTCACGGAGATTTTGTAATGCTAGGAGGATTCACAGGACTGCTCTTCGCTGGTGAATTTTCCGTTGGTGAATTCGGATTGGTCGCAATATTTGCGATACTCGTTGTCGCCTTTGTCGTCATCGCAGCTTTGGGCGCAGCTTTCGAGTTTGCACTGATTCGTCCGACGCTTAAAAGAGGTCCTGACGCAATACTGATTAGCTCAATATTGATCACAGTTGGGGCAGCTTTTGTTATAGAAAATCTAGGATACATTTACATGCCTAGCTACATCATTGGTAGGCAGACTATTTTTTCGATTCCGATTAATCTGAATCAATTCAAGCTGGTTGTAGGGGGAATCAACATCAACGGGGTGTACCTAATTGCCCTGCTCAGCATAGCTTGTGCAACCTCACTTCTGTATATTTTTTCGAAGCGCACATATCTTGGGAAAGCGATGCGCGCAATCACTCAGAATCAAGAGTCGACAAAGCTGATGGGCGTGAACTTGCAGCGTATCTCCGTCCTAACATTCGCCATTGGATCAGGCTTTGCCGCGCTTGCAGGGGTGTGCATTGGAATGACAACAACTCTTAGCCCTGGTTTCGGCCTAGCTTATACCATTTCCTTGCTTTCGGTAATGGTGCTGGGTGGAACTAGGTCATATTGGGGCCCTCTGGTAGGTGGCTTGATAATCGGATTCGTACAAGTCTTTGTTGGAGCCCCGTTCCTTAACCCGCTTACGATTCCGTTTACTAGCCTCCAGTTCCAGAATCTTGCATACTGGGCTCCTGCTGTCTCTATCCTGATTCTCATAATCGTTCTGATGATTAAACCGACTGGCATTGCAGGGCGAAGTCAATCAGCCAAGGCGTAGTCCATGACATTCAGAAGACCTTCATCTGTGTTGATTGGACTCTTGCATCTAACCAAGAAAAAGAGGAACCTCGCCATTGGCTCGGCTGTCGCAATACTGGGAGGCGTCTTGGCTCCCTTTTTCATGGGCAAGTACGAAGTAAACGCAGTCCTGGATTATTTCCTGATCTATGTGGCCCTTGCCGAAAGCTATGATATTCTCGGTGGCTTAATGGGGTACGTGGATCTCGGAATAACTGTGTTCTATGCTGCAGGTGCGTATCTCTTTGCTATTCCATACTTTTTGATGCGCTGGCCTGCTCTCGAAGCGTTCACAGTGTCGACGCTTCTTACTGGATTACTTGGCCTCCTTGTGAGTTTTCCTATGTTTCGCCTGAAGGGGTTTTACTTTGCCGTGGCTACACTCGCGCTTGTGCCTCTCGGGCAATACGTGGTCGAGGATCCATCACTCTTCAAAATAACTGGAGGTGTCGGTGGTGTAAACGGGGTGGTGTCAGTCAGCTATCAGGATGCATATTACGCTATTTTTGTGTACGCGGTTTTCGTCGTCGCCCTTGTCTATGCAATCTCAAAGTCCAGATTTGGGCTCGCGCTAACCAGTATACGTGAGGATGAGCAAATCGCGGAGTCTTCTGGTATCAACACGAGAATTATCAAGAAGATTGCGATGACTATCAGCGCTTCCCTCTGTGGATTCACAGGTTGCCTATTTGCTTGGTCGCAGGGCAGCGTTGTCCCTGCAAACATTTTCTCTCTGTACATCGCATTCATTCCAGCCACTTTTGCTCTCTTCGGTGGAACCGGAACCATTCTCGGACCAATAATAGGTTCTGGCGTTTACAGCACAATTGATTATGTCCTGAGATCGACATTCATATTGGCTTCTCCATTCGCTGGGGCATCACGCTACGAAGAGGCAATAGTGGGCATCTTCTTGATCATAGTGGGACTGTTTGCACCAGGAGGCATTATGCAGTTGAGAAGACCATTGAAAAAGTTCTTCTTCGGCTCAGAGGCAACGTCTCAGTCTAAACCCATTAAAGTTCAAGAGAAGTAAATTCCTACATACCAAGGTAGGCCTTCTTCACATATTCGTTGTTGAATAGTTCGGAACCTTTGCCTTCAAGTGTGATTCTGCCATTTTCAACAACATATGCAGAGTCTGAAAGCTTCAAAGCCCTTCCTGCGTCCTGCTCAACAATCAAGATTGTCATTCCCGCTTCACAAAGTTTCTCAATTGCTGCGAAGATGCTATCGGCCACTATAGGCGAAAGTCCTCCCGAAGGTTCGTCCAGCATAAGGATCTTTGGCATGGACATCAAGCCTCTGCCAATGGCTAGCATCTGAGCCTCTCCTCCTGACAATGTTCCGCCGAGCTGTTTTCTTCTAGTTTCTAGTTTAGGAAAAAGGGAGTAAACGTTTCGCAAGCTCTTTGAATGGTGTAGCCTTGCATGTTTCGGATACGAACCCATTTGGAGATTCTCCTCGACAGACATGTCGGCGAATATTCCTCGACCTTCTGGCACGTAGACGACGCCAGATTCTACAATTTTCTCTATAGGCATCTCGCTCAACACTTGGTCGCCAAAAAGTATCCTTCCAGACTTCGGCCTGAGCAGTCCGGCAATTGTTTTGAGCGTGGTGGTTTTGCCTGCGCCGTTTGAGCCGATTAAAGAGACAATCTGTCCCTGATTCACTATGAGCGAAATGCCCCACAGCACTCGAATATCTCCGTATCCGGCAATGACATTCTCAATTTGAAGACTTGGAATAGGACTCACCCAGGTACACATCAATGACCCTTTTGTCGGAGAGGACCTGTTCAGGACTCCCAGTTGAGAGCACTTCGCCAGAATGCAAGACTACAACTCTAGAGCACGCCGAACTTATCGCTTTCATAACATGCTCCACAATCAAGATGGTTATTCCCTTCTTCAGAAGGGATTTCATGAGCGCAACAAAATCTGCCACTTCTGATGGATTCAGTCCAGCCATTGGTTCATCCAAAAGAAGAAGTTTGGGATTTGCCCCAAGTGCTCTTCCGACCTCTACCTTCTTGCGTTTTTCTATTGGCAGGTTCTTTGCAAGGATGGATTCCATCGACTTGAGTTCTAGAAGGTCAAGTATTTGGTCTATTCTTCTTTCTCTCTGCGCTTCCTGGAATCCGCGTCCATACATTACTCCAACTGCGACGTTTTCTCGCACTGTGTGGTTTAGGAATGGCCTGACATTCTGGTATGTTCTAGCTATTCCAATTCTACATATCGAATGGGGCTTGAGCTTTTTGATACTCCGTCCCTCGAAGAAAATGTCACCAGAAGTTGGTTTTTCTAGTCCGGTGATCAAATTGAAGACAGTGGTCTTTCCCGCCCCGTTTGGACCAATGAGTCCAATAATCTCATTTGGCTCGACGCTGAAAGAGACGTCCTTCACGGCGATTAGACCTCCGAATTCTTTTGTTATATTGCGAGTTTCGAGAAGAGGCAGATCCTATTCACCGGAGCCAAATTGCATTGCAAAAGGTCATTTGTAATATGTCCAAATGACCAATCTTCGCCTCTATAAAATTTGAGCCAGTCAAACAT
>DAIDAB010000081.1 GCA_027310845.1 bacterium
TTCCTTAAGCTGGATCACTATGTACTCCAGTGTGAAAAGGAGGGAGGGGGGGTTCAACCATGAAGTGAATGAGTGTCCAAAGCCATTGCTTTCACTTCAACTTATGACATTCCACTTTTTCAGCTTTTGAAAAGAGGCCTTGTCTATGTCTAGGCTTATAGAAAGCACAAAAATCCATTGCTTTCTATGAGTTCTGTTTGAATCCTTATTGTTTTGATCTCTTGTCAATGATTTCAACATAATTTTACGCTATTGGCCATTTTATTATCCACTAGTTCGCTCAGCCTGAATCTCCCCCGACGTTCTTCTCAACTCTCAAACCAGGTGCTTTCAAGCACTATCGAAATCTCACTATGTAGACTACCTGACTAGCTGGCCAAGGCTTCGAATTTGCTTTCAGCTCTCTTTCACGCACGAAACCGACAAAGCTATCGCAACATTATTTTAAGAAAGTAGCCCGGTGTAAATAATTAGAGAAAGTGAGAACAAATGGACGCCTTTGATCGAATCACTACGAAACTAGATGTAAAGGAGTATGACCCGAGCAAGAAAGTTTCCCCGGACGTAAAGCTCAAGGTACTCGAGGCAGGACGTTCCACAGGAACTGGAATGAACACCCAGCACTGGCGTTTTATCCTTGTGCAAGAAAGAGAGGATCTAAAACGGCTTGCACAGGATAGCACGACGGGAAAATGGGTAGAATCGTGCAATTTTGCCGTAATCGTGCTAACTGACCCAAAACTAGGATATCATCTGATTGACGCTGGAAGAGTTATACAGAACATGCAGGTTACCGCGTGGAATTACAGCGTTGCCTCGAGGATCTTCACTGGTCTGAACGCCGATAGCTTCAGAAAGGATTTCGGAATACCACTAGAACTTAATCCCACGATCGTCGTGGGTTTTGGCTACCCGCTCAAGAAGATAACAGGCAAGAGAAAAAACCGCAAGCCGCTGGAAGAGCTCGCCTTCCTCGGAAAGTATGGGAATAGACTGGACAGATCCAAGATACACTAGATTGGAATATATGCGCTCAGATCAAGGTGGCAGGAGATATGGCAACGATTCTAGTGAAAAACGAACAGTCCTCCCGCAAAACTCCAGACGGCCGCGACAGAGTGTTCCTTGTTGGGAAGGATGTCACGGGATCAAAACATCTTGCAGCAGACGTTGTAACATACTCACCGGGCGCGAGAAACAAGTACCACTACCACAAGAGCGAGAGCTTCATCTACATTATCGACGGGGAGTGCGACATCACTATCAACGGCGCAGTCCATCATCTCAAGAAGGAAACAATGGTCTACCTTCCTCCAGAAGACAAGCACTGGCTCCAGAACAACGCCAGCAAGAACATGGTAATGCTCGAGGCTTTTGCTCCGGATGCCGACATTACTCCGTACTATGCTGAAGAGTCCTAAATTTCAGACACTTTTTTTGACTTGAACCTTGAAAATAGTACTTTCAAACATCGAGCTCTCTGAAAGTGCGACCAAGAGGCTAAAAGACAGTCTGCAAAAACACGGGTACGAAATTCGCACTGAACAGGAACTCTCTCAAGGAGAAAAGGAGCACGTCGAGATTCTACTGCACCAAAGGGGCGAGCGCTGGCTCACCAAGGAAAAGATAGGCGAGCTCCCTCACCTTAAGCTTGTCCAAACTTTCTCTGCAGGAGTTGACCACATCAATTTCGAAGTATTACCCGATGGAATAACTGTTTGCGGGAACGTGGGGGCATTCGCCGATCCTATTGCAGAACACGTTTTCGGGTTCATACTTATTCTCGGAAAGAGGCTCTTTCATCAGAACGAGAGTCTCAAGCACGGGTACTACGACCACAGAATGGATGCAATGTTCCTTAGGGGAAAGAAGATTGGGATACTCGGCGCGGGAGGAATTGGACAGGCCGTCGCAAAGCTTGCCAAGAGTTTTCGAATGACAACACTTGGAATCAACACAACTGGCATTGCTACTGAATATTTCGACGAAATGACTACAATGAAACACATTGATGATGTACTTTCTCGCTCGGACATTGTCCTCGTTTCTCTTCCACTCAGCGCAAAAACAAAGGGGCTGATAGACAAAGAAAAGCTTAGGAAGATGAAGCAAGATTGCATCCTGATCAACGTTGCAAGGGCCGAGATTATTGTCGAAGAAGATCTGTACAACCACCTAAAGAATCATCCAGAATTCCGCGCCGGCTTTGATGTCTGGTGGGCACGCCCCAAACCTGATCACTCCCTCTCGCTGCACTTTCCCTTCTTTGAGCTTTCAAATTTCATAGGCACTCCTCATGTGGCAGGAGATGTCGAAGAGTCTCACGAGATGGCTTCAAACGCTTTGGTCGACAATGTGATCAGATATCTTCAAAACGAGCCGCTCAAAGGCGTGGCTAGAAGAGAAGATTACCTGGGCTTTCATGACTAACCAGCGAAAAGCAGATTTGCTTTAAGGATCCTAGCCATCTCGAGATGCGACTTGTCTCAAAGTGAGAAAGCTGAAGCCTTTCGAGCACTACACCATGGGAAGCATTTACTCATACTTCCAAACGCATGGGATGTTCCGAGTGCCAGGATCTTTGAGAACGCCGGATTCCCAGCTGTAGCTACCTCAAGCGCGGGAATGATGGTCTCCTTAGGCTATCGAGACGGAGAGGAAATCGGGCTACAAGAATTTCTCTCTGCTGTAAGAAAGATTGCAAGAGTTCTTACGGTTCCAATGAGCGCTGACCTCGTGGCCGGTTTCGGCACCACTCCTGAGGAAGTTGCGACGTCAGTCAAAGGAGTAATAGAAGCGGGCGCGATCGGCATAAACATTGAGGATTTCACACACGCGACAGGGAAGCTTCACAAAGTGGAAGTGCAGGTGGAGAAGATCAGAGCGATTAGAAGGAAAGCAGAGTCAATGAAGTTCCCTCTTGTAATTAACGCGAGGACTGACGCGCTCAGGTACGGAGAAGGGAGTGAAGAAGCAAGATTCTCAGAAGGAATAGCTCGCGCAAACAAGTACAGGGACGCCGGTGCTGACTGCGTGTATCCAATGGGCCTCGTTGACGCCGGATCGATTTCTAGGTTTGTCAAACAAGTAGATCATTTTCCCGTGAATGTGATGATCAGGAAGGGGCTCCCACCGATAGAGCAACTTCAGAAACTGGGCGTCGCACGTGTGAGCTTCGGACCAGGTGCGTCGTATGCTGCGATGGGCCTCCTAAAGCGCATATCGCGCGAGATTATGGAAAAGGGTACTTATGAAAGCATTCTTGGTGGCGCAATAACTTTTGACGAGCTCAACAGCCTCGCAATTCCAAAATCTTGAAACAATTCACTGTCAGGCCTGAATTCGACGCTGAGAGGCTAATGGAGATTTTGCGAATGCTTAGAAACAGTTTTGACTAGAACCATAATTGTGGTCAGGTACGAAGATCCGCCAATTTTTCGGATTATCGCTTAGTTTGAGCTTTTGCTTCCCAGCCAGATGGCCAGCAAAGCAAGTACCGCTCCTGCAGAATATTGAGCAATGTAGAACAGCGATGTGCTCTGGACGTAGGCTTCAAACGCAAACATTGCAAACACGATGGATGCAATGCCTGTTTTAATGAAAAGCCTTTGGTGCTTCGCATACCTGTCCTTTGAGAAATTATATCCCGAATAAGAAACGATAGCCCCAAAGAGTCCCACAAGTCCTGCGAGAAAGAGAGCTGTCCACGAACCGAGTATTGACGCGTGAGCTGAAGAAAGAGAATTCTGAATCATCGGGTCGAAAGTGTATGCGCTTGCAATCAGATCAAGGCCCGCGATTAAGATAAGTGTATAAGATAGCTTGTGGAAAGTCATCATCTTTCTGTCCAGCAAGACCAAATTGTTGATCGGACTTTCCTTCGCTGATTGCATTATAGGAATCTCAAGTGCTATTGGGACTATTCTCCGTTGTGGATGCCGTATTCGCACTCCCGTTTCAGCTCTGGAATCCATCAGTAAAAGACCAATAGATCCCGCGTATCGAAAATAGATACTGACAGTCGTTTATCACAAGACTTTGTTCTATCTCTTTTCGCAAGCATGAAAGATTTTGAACAACTCATTCAAAAATGCATCATTAAGACTACCGGGCCCTAATGTGAAGACTCGTGGAAACAATCATGGCAGTCAAGAGCGAACCCGATAGGTATCCACGTATTAACCCGTTCGACAGCGTTATCGCGAAAAGAGTTCAGTTACGACTTCAAGAAGCGGCAGAGCGAATCGTCAGAGGAAGGATTTACGCATGTCATGTTTGCGAATTCGTAGAGCACGCCGTGGGATTTGACGATCTTGAGCCCAGGGAGAAACGCATGTACCTATACCACCTAAAGTCCGCCCACGGCCTAGAGCCCTAGGGATTGTGTGAAGTCAAGACCCCCACAATCTGTCATCATGCTCGATTTTGCGTTCTCTGACCACGCACCAGGGCCTTCGCCCATTGTTGCCTTGGACCCCTCCTTTCCGGATTCAGGCAAGGAATGATAATTTGCAAAGTAGACACTCTCCTAAAGTCGAGAGATTCTTTCCCGTGACCCTTCCATCCCATTTCTCCTTCGGAAAGGTAATTGAGATTGCCAGTGGCTTTCTCAAACTGTTTCAAGAAGCCCATCCCTAATTAGTTAGGGACTAGGGTAATATGCATCGTCTATCTGGATTCTCTAACAGAGCATAGACTCTTCCGTGATTTTGTAGAAATGAAGAAGCAACAGAAAAGCGAAACAATACTTGGACTTTTTGATGCGATAAAATCGCGCGGACTAGACAATGTGAGTGACCTCGCCGAAACTGCGGGCATCCCTCTAGAGTCAACAAGATACATGGTCTGGCACGAGTTCCCGAAACACTCAATCTCGTATGAGGTGGAGATCGACTATGAGGCTCTGGGCCTGAGAAGATGGATGCTGGAATTCAATTCTCAATCTGACTCCTCTGGCAACAAACTTCAGAATGGGATCCTTGGCGGCGGCGCTGGAGTGATATATTCTGCAAGAGTAGTTCCAGGGAATTCGCATGTTGCAATCCTTGCACTCCCGCTTGGGGATCACTACAAACTGTGGATGGAGATGGAGCATCTTGCCAAGACAGGAGTCATTCAGAATTATTCCCTTAGGGAAATTCGATCTATGCGAAAATTGTCGTTCAATCCTTCATTCTATAATTTCAGGGAGAGCCGATGGGACTTTTCGTGGAAAGATGTTGAAAGCTACCAACATGAAATTAAAGGAAAATATTCTGATGTGGCCCCCGAGTTGAAAACTGGAAGAGATGGTGTCTCTTTCGACTACAAAGATCTTCTTATTCTCAGAGAATTTCAAAAGAGAATACCCAAATCGATTTCCAAACTCGCAAAGCCGCTTGAGCTTGACCAATACAATATCCGCTACCACTATAACCAGCACGCAAGGCATGCGATTCTAGGCTATCGTTTGAAAGTTGTTCCAGAGAGACCAAAGGAGCGAAGCTCCTTCATCTTCATGTTCAGGCGAGTAGACGATGCGAGCGGCGCCCTTGGGATGGCAAGATCTGTCGCACTTTCTCTGCCATTCACTGAATCGGAGTGGGAGACGGAGAAGGAATATTGCTGGTCGGCCTCGTGTCCAGGCGAGTATGCAAATGAATTGCTTCACTTTACGAGCGACAAGTTTGCTAAAATCAGGGGAAACTTGGCGTTTCTCACGCTAGACTCCACGAGTGAATTCCAAGGTACGATACCTTGTCAGTTCTACGATGAGAAAGCCCAGAGGTGGGGTTACTTGCCAAAGATCTCTTCTGCCAAACCGAGCGCAAGCTTCCAAGAGCTGAAAAATATGTGCAGATATGAAGTTGAACGGGGATGTCTCGTGAATGAAGCAAATCCCCAGAATTGCACCATCTCGTCCTGCCCTTTCGCAGTGCATTGATTTTGGGAATGAAACGATTCTCTTGAATCGCGATATTTTCAGTTGATTCCAGATGCCTAATGAACATTCCAATGCTTCCGAGGTTGCTCCTGCCTTATTCGGCAGCAGTTCGCTTGCAAAAGCAATTCAATTTCTGAAGCTGCTTGCTTCCGACGACAAGAGTGTCTCGGAGTTTCTCGAAAGGAGCTTCCGTGGAGTCACTCCTGACGTAATCGAACGCTGGGTGAAAGACAAGGTCGAACTCTTGCCACCGACTGCAAGGAAACTCTATTTTGAGAACCCTGTGGTGGCGCCTTGGAGCAGGCGAGTCATAAGACGTCACTGGAACATAGTGGAGGACTATCTTGGGCGGCCGGAGACCACGATCTGGAAACTGGTTTCAAAGCCAGGCAACGCCGAAGTCTTGTCAAGAGACGAAGTGTTAGCGTACGTCAAGAAGCAACTCTGTGATACATATCTCTATTTCAAAACGTTTGCATGGCATTCAGATGAAATTGCAGTTTGAAATGGGACTGGAGCCGTCTAGTATAACAAGGGAATCCACTCGAGTGTTTGTTACAGAGAATCCATATTCACCGACGCCTTTGGCAGTTATCGGCTTGGAAGTGGTCTAGATGTTGAAAAAGAAGTTCAGTCAAACCCCTGATCCGTGAAAAGGGATGAAATCCCTCACGCCTAATTATTTTCCCAAACAGTCTAATCAGAGGCCGACCAAACGTATCTCCTGCAACCAGGATCTAGGTGAACGCTCATGAGTTGCCGCAATGCGCATCATCGGTCAGAGGTCCTATGTATAACTATACTTAGGAGCTATATCATATTTCAGCTTGATTCACGATTACTATATGATTACGAGCCACGTTAAGAGACGGATCACAATCATCTCTTGACCGAGCCATGGGGCCATCCAGCACGGTCTTTAGCAAAATTGCCCTCGATTCGATTCTCTCAATTTGAGATTACTAGACAGTGTTCCAGAAACGATGTCTTGGAGTGCTTTCTTTCATGCTGACGATCAAGACTGGCACAAATACTAAAGTGAGCTCTTGTTTCTGCTGAATTTCTTATTTGGAGTAACAAGTTTGTCGTTTCTCAATGACTCCTGTTCCTCTTTCTCTCAAAGCAGACGGTTTCCCAGACCAGCATAAATGATTAATATCGTATTAAGAGTGCAACTCTCTCTACATCTGAAGTTGCCTCGGTAGCTCAGCCTGGTTAGAGCGAAGATCTGGTTTCCCTTTCGAGAACTTTTCGGGGATCTGGTTGCTCAATTGCCTTGTAAGCAATAGGTCGTGGGATCAAATCCCACCCGAGGCTCCCTCACGTCACTGGTAATAATCGCCTCAGATTCTATGGGCAATAGGTCGTTGTACAACATTTGTTGTATTATCCTATGTGAAAGTTCCTTAGCTAGCGGTTCCGAGAAAGTGGAAAACTA
This sequence comes from bacterium, assembly GCA_027310845.1. GTDB lineage: Archaea > Thermoproteota > Nitrososphaeria > Nitrososphaerales > CADDZS01 > JASHOD01. Next base: position 7,362 of record DAIDAB010000081.1, read on the forward strand.
TCCATCTTCGTCGTATAAAAGGCACTGAACAAAAAACGTAACCAAACAATATTTTTTTCTGCCAGATAATATGTCTGAAGGTTACCATTTGGTAGAGTTTTTGCATGGAATCCGAGGAGAAGCGTACTCTTGGCATCTAGAGGATGTCGGGTTCCGCTGGATGTGTGATATTATCCACATTCAACTGAGCAGGCATTTCAGTACTGCCAAAACGGCGTGAAGATTCTACTAGATGGAGGGGCCTCTTATGGCTCAGTTTCGGCAGAACCTGGCATTCCAATCGATAAATTTCGAAACTAATCTGAAGATCCAATCTATTGCCCTGTGTAGAAATGAAAGCTGGAACGAAGTGAAATAGAGTTGCTTGATGCTCAGGAACTTTCTCCTAGAGACGAACTCGACCAGATGGTTGACAAGAGAATCAGTGTCATAACTAGACTCGCGCATGATCACAACGAATTCATTAAGGGATTGTTTACAAAGGTGGGAAAAAATCTTCATTACGATATTTCTGCGCTCGGGATTGCATCGGCTTATTCGAATTACTCCATGGTTAAACGCACGCTAAATCTTGAAGCCTTTGCGTTCCACATGAGAGATATCTGGCAAATATCAAACAGAGACCTTGTAAGTTGGATTAGTGATCTGGAAACCAGGTCTGACGAAGGCAGATTCTTTTTTTCTGTCTCTACGGTCCTTGTTAGGGGCTGGATGCAATAAGCGGTTTGTCAAACCATGCGAAATGTCTTGATTTCTTTATATTCCGAGACCTATTGATGCAGGTGTCCTTATGCTTGCTGATGAAGAGATCCTGCAAAGGAAGGATCTTGATAGACTGATTGACGAGAGAATCAGAGCCGCCACGAGATTAGCGTACGACCACAATGAGTTCATCCACAGGCTCTTTGAAAGTGCGGCAATCAATCCTCACACTGACATCTCTGGGAAAGCAGACCTACTCAAGGCCTACAAGAAAGGGGTTAGGACATTTGGCAGAACGTTGATCCATTCTCTCCCGACCATCCCTCCAAACATATCTCGGGCCGAGAAAAAGAGGATCGCTGACAGTTATATCAGAATGATCTATGAATTCAATCCAGATCATGTTAGAGGGGGCGTTTGGCCAGTATTCAAATTCGCCCAGTTCCTTCAAGAATATGGATTTGATTCGAAGAAATTAGCAGTGAAGACCGTCGCATTTGGTGGTGAGCCAACCACCATTGAGA
>DAIDAB010000082.1 GCA_027310845.1 bacterium
CTTCAGGGAGGACAGTATCTTGTGTACGGCAAATGGTTTGAGAAATAGACCGTCGAGGTCTACGTTGATCCAGATTCTTTTCCAGGATTCTTCAAATGGGTTATCCCAATTTCAAGCGATGCCGCGAAGATAGGGGTAGCGGGTGTCGGGATCAATACTTTCTCCATTCTTGATGAGTTCGTAAGAGAAAATGACGCAGTGGTGTTAAGAAAAACGGCCGCCCCTGTTCTTTGTCTTGGAACTCGGAAATCATTTGTCGAAGGTCGCATCGCGAGAGCAGGAGACGCTGCAGGGCAGCCCAAACAGCTCTCCTGTCAAACTACGAGTCAGAGTGGCGAGTGAAATTCGGAAGGGAGTTCAGGTTACAAATGTACGCAAGAAACGCATTTTCGAAGATGACAGGAAGTCAAATTGACAAGCTCTTTGAAATGGTAGCTTCATCCGATATACCGAAGAAAATCTCTGACGAAGGTGACTTTGATAAGCACTCTGTGGCCCTTGCGAAAGCTATGGGACTGACCAATCTAGCTGCAACCTTCGGAATGTTGTTCACAAACGAATTGCGCAACCTGCTGGGTTTCTAGTCACTCATCAGGAAAATTATGTATCACCTCTAGTGGTTTTAACCTGGACGGATTGAGCCTGAATTCATACCAAATTATGGCATTAATTAAAATACTACGAGGTCAACTCTTTGTTAAGGCGAAGAAAATGGTCGCAATGTTCGCAGTAGGGGAGAGCGGTTCGTCCCGCAGTCCAGCGAAGTTCAAGAACCGCAACAGAATGGAAATTGTAGCAAATCTTCTGACCATTGCCAAGACCGGCGCCCTCAAGACCCATTTAATGTACAAGGCAAACTTGAGCTATGTCATGATCACGGAGTACCTTGACTATCTACAATCCTCTGGGTTGCTGCGAGGGATGGTTATCCATGATGGGACGAAGCTCTACCAAACCTCGGAAAAGGGGTTGAGATACATCGATGTGTACGATTCCCTTCAAGACATAGCAGGAATGAGCGTGCACATGAATTCAAGATCTGGGAAGGACCTTCTCGCCTAGCTTCCCTGCCTCCGGACCCATTCTCCGAAAGCTATATTACGAATATTTCGGACATGATATTGTTTCAAGGCATGTCCACAGAGCGTCAAATTCAGCTACCGATCTGCGCATCTTGTAACAGGCCCATTATGCCTGGCGAGAGAGCAGTAAAGTTTTATTGTCCGAATTGCGCTGAAGTGTTGATCTGGAGAAATGAAAAATGCAGGAAATTCTCCAGGCCCTACAAATGCGTCAATTGCAGCTATGAAGGCCCGTAGTCCCCGTAGGTATTGATTTTCGGTTGCCGAATTTACTAGTGCGAGTTAAGATAATGCCCAAAGAGGCGGACATCAGACCGTCCCAAATACTCATGAGCCTTTCGAAGTACCCTGAACTCCAAATCAGAAGCTCCCAAGAAGAGCCTATAGCCTTCGGCCTCGTCGCATTAATTGCTGATTTTGTCACTGACGATGAAGGTGGTGCAATGGAGAAGATAGAAGAAGCACTGCGTTCGTCTGACTTGATAGGGGAATTCGAAGTGCTTGGCGCAAGTCGAATTTCTGCAAAGGTAGGCAAGTGAGGCATTTTTGAAATATCCTCTCAGAAACATAGTCTTTGAACGAATGAAGCAAGAAGAGACAACAACAGATAAGGAACTCCTCACCAAGCTTCAAAGAGACGGAGAGGATGTTTCTATGCGTGACCTGAACAAGGTGCTGATGCAGCTTGAGATCATTGGCTTGATAACAGTCCGGTGGCAGACAAAGGACTCGAGAAGGCTCGAGCTCGTCAAAACCGCCGCAGCGCTTACTCGGGTTCCGAGCGAGTGACTACAATTTTTACAGAATCGCCGATAGTGCGTCTGTTTGCGATACGTTCCCCTTTTGGACGTCGAGCCTGCCCATTCAGCTCATGCGCAAAGTTGCATTTAGTGCAACGCCACGAAGGCACATTCGCCAACGCAATGGCGCTACAGATAATAATTTCGCCGGACAGCCACAATCTGCTTTACTGAAAGAATCTCTTGACATAGAGCATGGAAGAATAGGAAGACATGGGCGTCAATCTCCGAGACATTGCGAATCCAAAAAAAATCGATCTTGAAGAACTTAGAGGAAAGAGAATCGCAATAGACGCCTTTAACACCCTCTACCAATTTCTTTCAATCATTCGCGGAGAAAATGGGGATCTTCTCAAAGATAGCAAAGGTGGGGTGACTAGCCACCTCAGTGGATTATTTTACAGAAATGTGAATTTGATCGAGACTGGCATCAATCTCCTTTATGTATTCGATGGCGAGCCACCGAAGCTGAAGAACGCCGAGATTCAAAGGAGAAAGGAGATCAAGGAAGTCGCTGCGCAAAAATACGAACAAGCGGTTGAAAGACGAGATTTCGCACTCGCGAAGCGCTATGCATCTGCAACGGCCCGTCTCGATGACCAAATGATCGAAGATGCAAAGAAGCTGCTCGATTTGATGGGCATCGCGTGGATCCAAGCACCATCTGAAGGAGAAGCAACCGCAGCACATCTCACTACCACTGGTGTAGTTGACTACGCCGGGAGCCAGGATTATGATAGTCTTCTCTTTGGCGCGGCAAAGCTTGTTCGCAACATCACAATATCGGGAAAAAGGAAGCTGCCCGGCAGAAACGTAAGAATTGACGTCGTGCCTGAAACCATAGTGTTGAGTGAAATGCTAGCCACAAACCAGATCACTAGAGAGCAACTCATCGAAGTTGGAATGATTCTCGGCACTGATTTCAATTATGCCGATTTCAAGGGAATAGGGCCAGTCACGGCTCTAAAGTTGGTGAAGAAGTACCGCAAGGTCGAGGATATCCCTGAACTCAAAGGAAGAATCAACTTTGATCCAGAGGAAATCAGGGAGATTTTCCTGAACCCCAAGGTCGCGGACGTCGATCCTGGGACTGTCAAGAACAAACCTCCGGAAGAAGGAAAAATCTTCGGATTCTTGGTCACAGAGCACGACTTTTCAGAGGAGAGAATAAAGACTTCTCTTGCAAGGATTGCCGAGAAAATAAAACAGGAGGGCCAATCTCTTGAACAGTGGTTCGGTTGAGATCTCCTCTTCTCGGGAAAGGCTGCTTAGATCACTTCGAAGCGAGGGAATCCTCAAGACTAAAGGAATCGAAGAGGCGCTCAGAAAAATCCACAGGGAAGATTTCCTGTGGTCAGGAGATCATGCGACTCTAGCCTACCTTGACGAACCTGTTCCCCTTGGGGAGACAGGGCAGACAATATCTGCGCCTCACATGGTTGTCATAATGTTAGAAGCACTAGACCTGTATAGCGGGATGAAGGTTCTCGAAATAGGCACTGGTAGCGGATACAATGCTGCTTTGATTGCTCAGATTGTCTCAGACGAAGTGAAAGAAGCGATGGAACCTCTCGTAATTACAGTTGAAAGAGATGAGAAACTAGTTGAATTTGCCAGTCGTAACATTGCCCGCGTTGGATTGGAAAAAGTCGTCAAGGTGGTCCATGCAGACGGCACTCTGGGATATCCAGAGAGATCAGAAACAATTGCCTATGATAGGATAATTGTCACCGCGGCAACACCGCGTGTTCCTTATTATCTATTGAAACAGCTCAAGGCAAACGGCATTGTCATTGCTCCGGTGGGAAACCTGAGCTTTCAGACTCTGACCAAGATACGAAGGACATTGAAACAGGAAGACGGCAAAGAAAGAGAGATCTTGGAGAAGGAAAAACTGATCGAGTGCATGTTTGTTCCCCTCATCGGAGAACAGGGCTATAGGTTCTAATTTGCTCTGAGAATGGCATACCCATAGATGAACGCAGCGATTACTCCTCCAATAATGGGACCGATCCACCACACGTACCAGTTCGTGAGCGCTCCAGAACCCGAGAAATATGCCCATGCAAACTCTGGTCCAATTGCGCGAGCGGGGTTCATCGCGGCTCCGGTGAAAGGACCGCCAACCATAACATCAGCAGCGACGATGAGGCCGATTGCGAAACCGCCAACTTTTGGGGCTCTTGAATCCACAGCAGTGCCAAACACTGTGAAGACGAGAATGAAGGTCATTATCGCTTCTAAAGCAATCCCTTGAACAACGCTAACCTTGCTGAGTGCGGGTGCACCCCAGCCCACCACATTTCCTGTATTCTGAGGAAGAACAGATATGAGGAGAAATCCCGCGATTGTCGCGCCAGCCACTTCTGAAATAATGTATACTATTGCATGCGCTATCGACAATTTTCGTGCTACCAAAAGGCCGATAGTCACAGCAGGGTTGAGGCTCCCGCCTGAAATGCTCATCGTGGCAGTGATGCCAATCCCCAGTCCCAGGCCGTTTGCTAGTGCAGTCACTAACAGGCCTTGATTGGAGCCCGCATTTGCTAGGTATCCCAATGCAACTGCAGAGCCGGCTCCGACAAACACGAACAGAAAAGTTCCAACCAACTCGGCAATTGCTTTCTGACCAAGATTGGGCGTGGATTGCAATGGGTTTTTCACTTTCTTCCTATTGCGTTGAGTTTATCGCCGTCCCATAGAAACTTAAGATGTTTTCTGCCCTTTCTCAATTCCCTTGATGAAAGTACGTATCCCGCTATCAGCGGTAGACCGATCGTTGCCTCGACATAGGCTGTCGCTCTCGTTGCCTTTTTCGATATTTTGCCCCATGATTTTGCCTCATCAAGTGTGCTTCCGGTGAGTCCCCCCCAGTGAGGAGCATCTGTTGTGATTTGGAAAGAATACGAGTGCCCTGGCGTATAATCGAGCATCACGGCTGCATCGTTGATATAGTTCTTGGGCACTCCGCCGCTAACATAGATTGAGCCCGTCTTGTTTGATTTAAGCACTATCTGAGCGATTTCATAGTTATCCTGAATCGTGTCAAGTTGCATCATTTTCTTCCCTGCCTTTTTTGCGGCACGATAGAGCCCAGCTAGTCCTATTCCAAGAGAAGAGTCTGCGATCGCAGGGACAAACACCGGAACTCCGTGCTTTGATGCTGTTCCAATAATTGAATTGGGATCACGGCGAGCCCTTTCCCCTAGCGCTTCCATGAATTGCCTCGTAGAGTACTTTCTTGGTTCTAGTTCTTGCGCGATTTCACCGACAACGTCGTCCGTCTTTACAAAGCCAATCTCATCGACATAGGTATCATAGATCCTGTCAATGTACAAGTCGTGGAGAAGCGCATCGTCAGAATTAGGCGTTCCCATGAAATGATTGAATCCCTGCGACTGGTAAAAATCTTGGTATGCGATGGCCCCGGTTGAAACAATTACATCGACAAAGCCTACCTCGATAAGGTCTCGAATCACTTTTCGGAGCCCGCCTGCTATCAAAGCACCAGACAACCCCATCATTATCGTAGGTCTCGCAGGATCCGATATCATATTCTCGTAGACATGCGCGCACTCTGCGAGAGATCTGCTTTGGATGCTCGTACTTGACCATGAGGAAACAAGATCCCTTATTGTGTTCACACTGCTGAGATCAAGCTGCTTCACTGGAGTCGACAAGAGCTCGTTTCTGAGTCTCTTTGCCTTCCGAGAAACCTTGATCTCGCTTGCCTTTGCTTCGAAATACTTGAAATCGACTTCAGCTTCCTTTCTTGAACTTCTCAAGCAGAAATCTGTGAGCATTCAAAAGATTATGTTATTAAAAGCTCTTCGAGATAATGAATCTCTGCTCTGGTTCGGGGCCTGCCTTTCGTTTTAATCATGTTTGCGGAAATCTAGTCTATATTAGAGTGAGAAAATTGAAGCAAAGGTTTCATTTCCTGTCATTGCGAAGTTAGCGTATTATTCGATGTATTGCTCTGCTTGATTGTGCCCGAGTATTTTTAACTAATTGTCCACCATGAAACATTCTTTCAGGCATTTCATCAGGCCGTGTCGGTTTGACATAAACGAATAGAGCCACTGCAGGATTCTCGGATTGTCAAGGTTAGCAAAAGAAATTTCTGGAAAAAATGGCGCCGCCGGACCGACTTGAACGGTCGACCAACTGGTTTCTAAACGCAGTCGAGATCAAGCATTTAACAGCCAGGTGAGTTTCCAAGACTTTTGAGAGGTCAATGGAATCTGCTCTACCACGCTGAGCTACGGCGGCCTCTGGGCACATTGGGTAAGCTGCCTTCATTTAATTGTTTTAGTTCCACTCAGGAGAGCATATTATGCATAGTCATAGAGTCATAGTTAGGATTATACGGGAGGAATATCTCAATTTGAAAATTGAATAGGAGTAGAGCTTAGATTGAGGAACGACTTTAGCGTCAGAATTGGCGGCGCTGCAGGAGACGGCATTTCCTCTACAGGGGAGATTTTTGCAAGGACGCTTTCAAGAAGCGGACTTCATTGCTATGGGCTAAACAGTTACCAGTCCGCAATCCGCGGCGGGCATGTGTGGTTCGGAGTCAGAGGCAGTACTCAAAAGGTCACTAGCCACGGCGACAAGCTCGACTTAATAATTGCCCTTAACTCCGAGACTGCGGAAATTCACTCCCCATTTCTTTCAGAGGGTGGAGTTGTACTCTACGATAAGGATCGAGTAAAGTTTTCGCAGAATCTAGTGCCGACGAACGCAAAAGCGCTGCCTGTGCCATTGGGCGAGATTTCAAGAAAATTTGATAAGAATCCGATCATGCAAAACACCGTCGCACTCGGGATGACATTGTATCTTTTCGGCCTTGATTTTGACATATTTTCTGAGGTACTTGCTGATACCTTCGGGAAGAAAAAGCAGGCGATTATTGACGCGAACGTTAACGCTGCGAAAAACGGCTATGAGTATGCTAAGGCAAATTTGCAGCAACTCTCTGTGAAAGTGACCCTTCCTAACAATCCGCGCCCAAAAATGCTTATGACCGGAAACCAAGCGATAGCACTTGGCGCGGCAATGGCAGGTTGCAAATTCTACGCGGCCTATCCAATGACTCCTGCGTCTTCGATACTTCACTGGATGGCAGCTCATGCGACGAGTTGCGGCATTCTTGTGAAACAAGCGGAAGATGAACTTGCGGTGATAAACATGGGGATCGGAGCGGCTCACGCTGGTGCAAGAGCCATGGTCGGAACCTCGGGTGGCGGTTTCTCGCTGATGGTCGAGGCTCTCGGGCAAGCTGGAATGACGGAAACTCCAATTGTGATTGTTGATTCGCAAAGAGCAGGCCCCTCAACAGGATTGCCCACAAAGACGGAACAAGGAGATCTCAATATGATACTAGGAGCTTCGCAGGGAGATTTTCCGCGAATCGTGCTCGCGCCTCTCAATGTGGAGGATGCGTATTATGCAACAATAGAAGCATTCAACCTAGCGGAGAGGTTCCAATGCCCCGTTATTGTTGCAAGCGATCTACTTCTCTCAGAACATATCGAAACCGTTGACGAACTCAGCTCCAATGTCGTGATAGACCGGGGAGAACTCATCACATCATACTCAGGGTCTGAGCCGTACAAGCGCTTCAAAGTTACGGAGACTGGAGTTTCCCCAAGAGCCATACCTGGCACCGCCGGAACGATTTTTGTCGCTGCCTCAGATGAGCACAGGGAGGATGGCGTGGTTGTGAGCGACGTCCTGGCAGGGATCCCGAAATACGTCAAGGAACGCGAAAGACAGATGGAAAAGAGAATGAGAAAGCTCGATGTTGCAAGAAACGAAATCAGTGCCCCTAAGATTGTGGGACAACCTGATGCGAAGCTAACAATAGTCTGTTGGGGTTCGACTTTCGGTGTTGCACTAGAAGCTGCTGAGGAGCTCTCCGGGAGCGGGTTCTCGACCAATGTTCTTCCAATCAGAAACATCTGGCCGTTCAAATGCGAAAGCATTCTACCAATCTTAGAAGGAGCAAAAAAGTTGCTTTGTGTCGAATGCAATTACACGGGACAGTTAGCGCGCCTGATTCGCGCAGAAACCGGCTTTGAAGTCAAAGACAGGTTTCTCAAATACGATGGAGAACCAATTTATCCTGGTGAAATCGTGAAGAAAGCAATGGAGGTTGCTGCATAGAATGTTGGAGCTCTCAAAATACAAAAGCGAGACACGGCCGGACTGGTGCCCAGGTTGCGGTGATTTTGGAGTACTTAACTCGCTCGTGCAGGCAGTTTCAAACTTGGAGATAGAACCCAAAGACCTTCTCGTCGTTTCTGGAATTGGCTGCTCGAGCAACCTTCCGGGATTCATCCACGCTTATGGTTTTCATAGCCTTCACGGAAGAGCTATCGCAGTGGCAACAGGAGCGAAGCTTGCAAACCCTGACCTCAATGTTGTGGTGACAGGGGGTGATGGTGATGGGTACGGGATTGGGCTCGGACATTTTGTCCACGCGATGCGAAGAAACCTCGATATTACGTATATAGTCATGGACAATCAGATCTATGGACTTACAACAGGACAGGCCTCTCCCACAAGCACGAGAGATTTTGTCACGAAATCAACTCCAAAGGGAGTTACTGAGGACCCAATAAACCCCATAGCGCTCGCGCTAGTTGCAGGGGCTTCATATATCT
>DAIDAB010000083.1:0-8147 GCA_027310845.1 bacterium
TGTTTTATCAGTCCGTTAGAAGAATGTTGGAAGAAGAGATAGATTGGCTTCAGAGAATCGAAAAATCCATAACAGAGCTTGAAATTGGCTGTACCGTTGACACTTCACGCCCTCTTGCCGTTGCGCGTATTTTGACTAATAAAGGAATAAAGTGGTGCAATTGCAAATGGACTGTGGCATCGAAGGGGAGTAACAACACAGCCGGCTCTTTAAACCAACGCCTGAAATTGGCTAGAAGCGAACTTTCATATGCTTGCGAGGCTCCACTAATGAGATGTGCTTAGTTCGAACCTCTTTTTGTCTTTAAACGCCCACTCCATCGAGGAATAAGATAGAATCTTTTGGGAAACCGTAGGATCTTTGGTTCTCGTTCATTTAGGTAATGAACGCGTCAAACTTCGATGCCACAATCAGCGAAGCTTTTGATAGAGGAGGAGACGAGCAATCAGTGATCTAACAGCGTTAGAATATCTTTGCTATCTTTCGCAACTTAAGAGGAGTTTTCTTCGAGAAGCGTTAGACTCTGAGTCTGATTGTTTCGTGCTGGTGCGCGATTGTATTTCAAAAAGAGGAATCATAAAGAGGCGTTTGGCATCGCCAGAAGTAAATTGTGCCCCGGCTCTGACACTAGACACTCATTGAATCTGCTTCATTGCATCTTCTCGCATCAGCTCTTCAACCGGGGCGCTGGAGCGCCCTACTTCAACAATCTGTTTCGCATCTGGGTAAACCTCGTTCATCACTTAATCAGACAAGGCCGTCGATGCGAAATGATTTGTGGTTGTTGAATCAGACGCCCAGTGGTCCTGATCACTCTTTATCGGTGGTTTAATCCTTTGGGACACGGCACAGCAAGCAGACTTGAAACCATATCCCTCATCTCTCATGTGTTGTTGTTTGCGAGTGCGACGACCAAACCTTGGTCTAGTCACTCACTGATCAAGGGTTCCACTTTGATTTCAAAGCCTGCAACTGGAACTCTCAAGCCGAAAGTCTCGAGGACTGAAGGAGAAATCTCGCCAACGAGCCCTAACTCAATTGTCCCAGCGTTGGGCTTGGTCATCGAAACACTTGCGACCCTTCCATCCGCAAAGATCTCCGGATTGGCCGACTTTGCTTCGAACTTGACATGCCAATCCGAGCCTGAGGCCAATTTGATCAGTGGTTCAAGGATTGACTTGATTGCACTGAAGTTAGCGGCAGAATCTGCGATAGCCGCTCCGAGATGCTCTACTTCAAGCACCTGCGCTTCCGATTTTTCAGATTTTGAGAACACGGTGGCCTGTTCGAATATTCCCTGAGGATAAACCTCGTGGGTACTCGAGCCAAGAACTGAGAGTAGTACCGGCAGAATCTCACTCTTTAGATACTCGTTGTTCTCCGATTTGGAGTCTTCCACGTGAAGGACAAGATTTTGATCAGGGCAAAGGTTAGACACTTGCTTGCTGGTCAGCGAGAGCGTGTAGATTTCAACAAATCCAAACCCTACCATCAGATCGATGAATCGTTCCAATTTCTTGCCACGAGGATGGAGAGAGCCAGACAGCGAAGACTCGGTCTTCTCAGGAGCGAATTTGTGAATCCCATAGCCGAGCGCAACATCTTCTACAAGATCAATAGGGTGTATTACATCCATCCTGAACGCTGGGATTACTGCAAACCCAGAGTCAAGCGACAATCTGCCCCTCTCGAGGCAAGACTTGGCCTCCTGATCAGAGAGATTCAAACCGAGAACGCGATTTGTTAGATCTAGATCAAATCTCATGCGCATCTCACTCATATCTGGAGTCGAGTGGGAGCCAGAGGAGTCTCCAACAAGTACGGTCTCAACTTCTGCACCGGCATCTGAGAGCATTGCTGCCATTATCGCCGTTGCCCCAACTCCCGCATGTTTCTCTGTCGCAGTTACGTCGACAAAGAGCCTTCTGATACCTGGCTTGAGGCGGGTGAGCTCTCCATTGATGATGGGTGGCATCGACAGCACGTTTCTTATTGAATCTTCGAGCATCGGATAGATCCCCGAGGAGACCAGTCTGGCATATTGCCGGCCCTGAACCGTTTCGCTGAGTATCGTGTTTATCGTTTCAGCTTTGGTTCCGTACAGTGGCACGAAAGAAAAATTCTTGTCCTTTGTTGCATAATATCTGATTGGGGGTTTGATCACATCCGCGTTGTGAATTCCTATCGCAACTTTAGACCTTCGACGCCCTATGCCATTAGTCAGATCCTCTTGCATTGTGATGAGTTGTTTGATCAATTCATCAGTGACTTGTATCGAAGCGCATAGCCCCGACACAAATGGTCTGAACGTCCTGATCTCGTCGTTCTCGACGTCAATCTTGAATTCGCTTTGGCCGAAATTGTAGCTCGGCGCGCCACTCTCAAGACCCAATAGGCCCAGAAGCGCCCGTGCTATGCCCGCTTCGCTGGAAAAGTCTGGTCTGTTAGGGCTATATTCGACACTCGCATATTCTCCTTCCCTTCCTTCGATATCTAGGCCAAGATATGGCAGCGTATCCAGAATTTCTTTCTCTGTCGCCCTCCTCTTAGTCCAAGCTAGAAGATTCTTGAGGGAAAGCTGAATCACTGGCATGAATTTCCCCTACTTGGTTTTGAGATGCCTGAGCCAACCCAGGTTGGCTCCGAAGAGGTCTCTAACATCCTTGACATCGTAGCGCAACATGACCAGCCGATCTAGTCCAAGACCCCAGGCAAGGACAGAATTCTTCACGCCGAGAGGAATCGTAACTTCGGGGCGAAATACTCCCATCCCACCGAGTTCCATCCATTTCTGAGCACTCTCCAAATAGACCATCGTCTGAAGCGAGGGTTCGGTATAGGGAAAGTACGTTGGCCAGAATTTGATGTTGTTGAATCCAAGTTTGGAATAGAACTTCGATATGATCCAGATCAGGTTTCTGACATTCAAATTCGGCCCGACGGTAACACCTTCGATTTGGAAGAATTCAGGACTGTGCTTGAAGTTCGGCTTTTCATTTCTGAACACTCTGCCTATCGTGAAGACTCTGGCTTCCTCTGGCTTCTTCTCTGCCAAGTATCTAATCGTGACGGCAGTGGTGTGAGTTCTAAGTACGACCCTACTTGCCTCGTCCTCTGACCAATTATATCTCCAACCGAGAGAACCCGTGCCTTTGCCGTTTTCGTGCGAGGCGCTAACCGCGTTCATCTCTTCACCAAAATTGGAAAGATCGGCTTTGAGTCCGCTAATGTAGAATGTATCTTGCATTTCCCGACTCGGATGTTGTTGAGGAATGAACAAGGCGTCAAAGTTCCAGAGGGCCGTCTGTGAAATCGGCCCGATTATTTCCTCAAAGCCGAGCGAGACAAATGCTTCTCTGACCTCTTGGATGAACAGCCTAATTGGATGCCGCTTACCCGGGAAGACAGCTGGCACTGGAGAGGTGACGTCAATCGGCCTCAATGGTTTGCTTTTCCATTCTCCTGTCGAGAGAACTTGAGGGGTTAGCGCGTCAATCTCTTCAACGTTCTTGGTACTGGAAGCTCCTCGCCCCGCCGCAGTCAGCTCTATTCGTTGCTTCTTCTCCACCTTGCTAACCACAAGCCCCCTGTACCTCTTTGTCAATGATGCGAGAGTCTCTTTTTCGGCAGCCAACAGGTTGGATTCGGAAATGCTTCCTGACGATGCGATTTTTTCAACGAGAAGTTCCTCAACACCCTTGGCGATTTCGGGGCTAGCAAGAGAGATCTTATGACCAGCAGCAGCAACCCACTTGTTGTCTTTGGCCTTTCCTAAGGCAATAGAGGACTCGTTTCCAAATGCCATGAAGATCTCGGAGAATGTGCAGTTCCCGCCCTTTGCTTTCAGCAGATTCACTAATCGCCTTTCTGGGAAACCCTCTTTCGCAACTCGAAGCCCCTCGTTACCCAAAGAGTAGATAGGGACTGATTCTTCTTTCACTGAGAGATAGTTCTTAGCTTTGAGCCACTCTATTGCACGCCTAAGCTGATCCGGAGAAAGCTCTGAGTATTCAGAGGCCTTATCGAAATCAATGGATTCGCCAGGTTTCACCTTTTCGGCCAGCGACACCAGAAGCTTCTTTTCCAAAGGATGTAGCGGTAGGCTTGTGCTCAATGCATATCAGACCTCTTCCTCACTCCTCCAGCAATATCTTCGACTAGGAATTCGTCGATTATTTCCTTGGCTTTCTCCCTTTTCGTCTGAAAATCTGAAACGAACCCCTTGACTCTTGAAGCAAGCATCATCTTGCAATCACCGCAGAGGAGCTTCCCGCTCTTGCAGTCGTCGTAAATCCTCTTGAGTTCGCCGTCTTCCTCTTCAAACATGAAGTTATAGTAATGATACACTGGACAGATGTCCGGTTGACCTCCAAGCTTGCGTTGCTCCTCGACAGTTGCCCTTCCACCAGTGAAGGAGCCGAGGACTTTTTTCTCCACCTCTTTAATGGAATCAGTCGTGAAGATTGCTGTCTCTGGTTCGCTAGAGCTCATTTTTCCTCCCTGCCCTAAACCAGGCATGAACTTCGAGTGTATCTGCGCAGGTTTGTAAAATCCAAGCTTCGGAGCGACTTCCCTTGCAATACCTCTCCAGTACGGATCTTGGTCTATTGCAGCAGGGATCAGACATGGAACATTGTGTCCCTTCAGAACCGAAGGCAGAAAGCAAACCGACGCTTGGAGAGCTGGGAAAAACAGCATCCCAATATTCGTGCTGTTGTCGAACCCAAACACAGCTTTCGCTGTGCTGAAAGTGGTGTGCTTTGCAATCTTTGCAGCTATACCGTATAGCGATTTGATATATCCAGTGTCGGTGAAAATGAAAGTCTTCTTCGGATCAAAACCCACAGCGATTAGGTCGAGCATATTATCAAATGCCATTTTCTCAGTTTGCTCTAGACTGAGCTTCTGACTGTTCAGGTACTTTTCGTCGTCAGTCATTTCGAAATAGAGCTCTGCGTCGAATTTGTCTTGGAGGTATTTCGTGAATATCCATGGAATGAGATGACCCAGGTGAACTCTGCCGGATGGTCCTCGACCGGTGTAGAGCGCAAACTTTTCGCCTGCTTCGTATTTGTCCAAAATCCAGTCCAGGTCTCTGTGAGAGTAGAAAATTCCTCGCCTGAGATAAATGTGAATTTCTCCAGTGAGCTTGCTGAACCGTTCGATGATCTCTTGATTGATTGGAGATGTGCCGAATTGCTCTATGAGTTTCCCGTAGTCGACTTTCCCCTCAACCAACCAAGGAGTGACTACGAAGCTGTTCTCCTTTGTTTCCGGAGAAGAATCTTGAACTTTGGCCACAAAATCACCATTGATGACTAGTAGAAAAACGAGCGGATTCTGGCTCAAAAGTGCCATTCGAAAGAATATTGCTGTGGCAAGTGCACCTCGATCAACTTTCACCGTCTAGAAAAAAGTATCTCCAGCTCCTCCGGGCGGGATTTATCTTTCGTACCCAGCATTTCCACTTTCATTCATTACTCGTGCCTTCCGTACGCTTTGATTCTGTTCTTCACAATCTGGAGGTAATCTATTCCCGCATATCTTTCTTCATTCCACGGGTCGGCAGTATTCGAATACCCCCTTAATTCCCAGAAACCCGGCTCGTCGTTCTCCGTGATTCGTATCCCACGCACCCATTTTGCTGACTTGTAGAAATAGCGCTTCGGAACGAGCATTCTCACCGGCCCGCCGTGAACTGCTTCGAGATCCTTTCCTCCGAATTTGAATGCAAGCAACACATCATCATCCATCACGATTTGGAGTGAAAGGTTTGTCGTGAATCCCTGTTCGCATTCAAACACTGCGAAATGCGCCTTTTCAGTGGGTTTTGCAAGCGCCATGAGGTCGGTGAATTTGATTCCTTCCCAGAGCGTGTCCAACTTGCTCCAAGAAGTTACGCAGTGGATGTCATTGGTCTGAATGGAATGTTTTAA
This sequence comes from bacterium, assembly GCA_027310845.1. Lineage (GTDB taxonomy): Archaea > Thermoproteota > Nitrososphaeria > Nitrososphaerales > CADDZS01 > JASHOD01. The sequence goes on from DAIDAB010000083.1 coordinate 5,937, forward strand.
CTTTAGAAGCTCCTCGTAGTTGTAATTCAGTTCGATCTCCACTTCGCCGTAGATTCTTATGCTCCAATTCTCTTTCGAGAGGCCAGGAACCGAGCCTGCGTGAAGGATTGGATACCCCTGAGTTACGACCTGTCCAGGGGGAACGCGACTACGAAGCGAAGTTTCCTGCATGAGAATACCATTCCACCCAAACTCCATATTAAGAATTCTCCAAAATTCATTCCGCATTTGCTTATGCAGACCTCTGAAAAATTCTGCGTGGCATATATCTAAAGAAGCCAGAGTTTCGGAAAGAAAAATGTCTCAAGAGTTGAGCATACTTAGAAGGAGATTCTATGCACGCGCTCCAACAACAGTAGCTAGGGAACTAATAGGGAAAGTGCTGGTTAGAAACCGGCCAGATGGAAACAGCCTTGAGGGGGCAATAGTGGAAACAGAGGCTTATGGTGGTTCAAATGACCCTGCTAGCCATGCGTATAGAGGAATCACAAAAAGGAACGAGGCGATGTTTGGGGAGGCAGGTCATGCCTACGTCTATTTCACCTACAGCTTTCACCACTGCCTCAATTTTGTCACCGAAAGAAAGGGCAGACCAAGCGCAGTTCTGATACGGGCTGTCGAACCAATTAGCGGACTGGATTTTATGCGAAAAAGAAGGAAGACAGAAGATATAACGGACTTGGCCAGTGGACCGGGAAAAATCTGTCAGGCATTTGACATTGATAGGAGCCTGAACAAGACAGACGTCACTAGGATTGATGGTGAAATCATGGTGAAAAACCGAGGGGAGAGGCCTAAGATTTTGACGACTACCAGAATCGGGATAAAGACAGGAGTTGAGAAGAATTGGAGATTTTGCGCAGCAGATAGCAAGTTTCTGTCGCAGCGAGTGAATCATATCAAGCATCAACGGATTGGAATCAGCTGAGGTCTTGGAGGGAGGAAGTTAGACTGTTCGACTTTCAGACCGGATTCCCTGAATGAAATTTTATCCATTCTGAAGACCACGAATTTGAAAAACGAGAGTGTGGGCACTTCGTGCTTCATGAAAGGGCTTAGCAATCTTAATTTACCCCACTGCCAAAATAGTTGTCAGCCGGCCATAGCGTGCGGGATCTACCTGGACTCATTCCGAACCCAGAAGTTAAACCGCATGTCGCCGTCATATTAGTGAGGTGCGTGAGCCCTCGCGAGGTGGCGGTGCTGGCACCCACTCTTTCTGTTATCACAAAGTCTATATGCCGAGTGGGACGCATTCTGCGTATTCGGAAGTTTTGACCTGATGTTACTACAGATCCCAGGTCTTGGCGGAAGCCTGACCAGTACGATATTTTACATCGTAATCACAATAGTGTTTTTCGCGGTCAGTTTCGTCTGGTTCCCGAAGATGCAGGTGTATTCGGCCCTAAACGACATCAAGAAGAATCTCGAGAAACTCCAGATTCTTAAGGACAAAAGCAGGAAGGAACTAATGGACTATTTGACAGTCTCTGCCAAGGTTCCCAAGGAAGCTCAATCCAGAGTTGACCAGACATTGGAGTACTTCACAATCATGCCGGTTGACATGGATCCGAATGGCATCGTTGGGAAGATCGAACATGTTACCAGACTGCAGGATGACAGGGTGAGGGATGAATTGAAAATGATCGCCCCTCAGGCGGACGCAGTTCAGCTGAGCGTTGCGCAGAACATTTTAGAAGTGGCGACCAGTCTCAATATGATATTCAAGATAGTGCGGCATTTCTACATCATGGGTCAGAAGACCAAGAGTTACTACATACTTGTTCAACTCCAGATGATAATGCCCATGATAAGCCAAGAAGCTGATGCTCTAGTAGGAGCAATCGAGACTTTCAAGCAGGCACAACCAGTCGGTGATGGGCTCGGGCCCATGGTCGTGGGAAGGTTCATGCATGGAAAACCGTCTGTCGAAGTCGATCGTGAAACAGTTTACGCAAAGACCGATTACAAGTCGCGTAATCTCATCGTGTTGAAGGCGCAAGGGCCCATGGGAACGGTTGGGCGGCCCCACACGGGAGTCGAAAAGTTGCTTAATGACGAGAACGAGAAAGTGAAAGCAATCATAATGGTTGATGCGGCGCTAAAGCTTGAGGGAGAAGCAACTGGTGAGATAGCGGAAGGGATAGGCGCTGCAATCGGTGGAGTTGGGGTTGAAAAGTTCAGGATCGAGGCTGCCGCTGTCAATAAGGG
>DAIDAB010000083.1:8157-8510 GCA_027310845.1 bacterium
AAGCAGTCGCTCATTGATGCGATTTCTGTGATGAAAAAGGAAATCGCCGAGGCAAGCGACAAAGTTGTCACCGTAATCCAGAGAATAATTGAAGAAAAGACGAAAGAAGGCGATACGATATTGATTGTCGGAGTGGGGAATACTCTGGGAGTAGGCCAGTAGGAAGATGAATTAAGATGGCTCAGATGTTTCCATCAATCGGTGAAAAGAGGCCGAAGATGCCAGTCTTCACGATAGAGGACTGCCAGAGCTGTAACACAAAGACCAAGCGTGCGTTCAAACTTGGAGACTATGTCTACAAAGAGGGCGGAGAATGCGCAAAGTGCCACGCAAAGACATTGATTACCATGATA
>DAIDAB010000084.1 GCA_027310845.1 bacterium
GGGAATATCGCAACCCTTCTCTATGCGTGTGACACGTCCGAATCGCCAGCATTCTCGTCAACGGGAAGTACGTCTGACTTGATATCAGTGACACCAACATTCACAGTGCCAAGCGGGTGGATACTGGACGTAGATAACGTTGGGGATAATTGCCATGCCCCAATAGCAAGTTTGACTACTGCAACCCCGGTCACTCTTCCTGGCGGGACTAACTACATCTACTGCCTTAGCAGTTCTAGCGCATCCAATTTCACATCGTTCTCCATAACTTGGTCGCAATAAATCCCCATAGAGTAGTTGAAAATTACGACGATGAAGCCCTAGCTTTTCTTTGGGCTTCAGGGATACAGTGGAGAAGAGTGAGGGCGACTAGGATGATGGTGCTTTTAGTTGCTGCCTTGTTACTCGTTGGAGGTTTCATTGCTTATTCCGCGACAGATCTTTTCAATGTGCAATCTGGTTTCCTGTTTGCGAACCCAATGGTTCTTGCATTTGAAGGCAGCGTTGGAACTTATCATCCTCATTCTCCTCCCCCTCTGAGGAGTGGCTGCAGTGACCTGGCATTAGATTCTGATCAAAGCAGTATACCATCCTTTGCAGGAAGGCCTGCGACACTCGTCTACGGTTGCGGCAAAGGTGGAGATCGTCCCGCACTCGAGACTGCAGAGTCTCGCACCGGTAATACGCCATCAGCTACGCCAATGTTTACCCTACCCTCTGGTTGGACTCTCAGTATTGGCAAAACAAAGTCTTCTGGCGAATGTTCTTCAAGAGATGGGATGATAACCTTGAGTAGTGGCACCCCTATAACTCTGCATTCAGGGACTGATTACGTCTACTGTCTAACAACAAGCAGTGCATCCAGTTTCCCAACATTTTCGATAACTTGGTCTCATTAAGTAATCAAGAGCGATGACTTTCCTGAGCGTCCTAGCAATCCAAGTCTGAGGGAATGGCATATTGGGTGTCTCTTTCTCACCAAAAGAGACGGATGTTTCAGTCAATTCTTTGTCGAGCGCTCTTCAGCAAAAAGGTGAAACTTATCAGATAGCTAACTATCCCCGTCATATCCTCAAAGCCCTTGGACAAGCTAGATATTGCAATCTTACGAGAACTGGGGCAGTCTCAGTCAATGTTACCTGCCAAAATTGGCTTAATGCCATCATATCGCGATATGGCAAGGAAGCTGAGAGTTTCAGCTGGAACCGTTAGAAATAGAATACGAATGATGTACTCTTCGGGCCTCCTTACCGGATCTTCAGTATACGCAAATCCTAACCTTCTCGGACTCAAAGGAGGAGCCTTCGCCTTTGATGTGGCACCTTCTGCATCAAAGCCCATAGTCATCGACAGATTGAAGATGATAGATGGCCTCTTGTTCATCCATAACTTCCTTGGAAGTCTCGTTGGTATCCTATTACTCTACAAGGATCAGAATGAGCTTCAAAGGAAACTAGATCAGCTCCTAAGCTTGTCAGGCGCAAAGGACGGGATCTTTTCTTCTGTCACCTATCCGCCATGCGCAACCATAATTACGGACTATGAGTGGAGATTGATCTCTCGACTCTCCCAAGGGGGATTCCAATCATATGCTCAACTTGCAAAAGATCTGGAAATCAGTGTCAGGACTCTAAAGCGCAGAATGGCTAAAATCGTTAGGTCACATGCGGTACTATCTTCTCCGACATTAAACTATCGAGCAATTGTAGGAGGTGTCCCCTCCGATCTAATAGTCATGTTCACTAGCCCAAATGCCAAGGCCGATGCTGAAGAGAAGATTCTCCAACTCGTCGGAGATTTTTTGATCTTTGCAGGCGTTGGAGAAGGCTATATGGTCTACAACCTTATTGTTCCAGGGATGCAGATGGCCTCGGACCTGACTACTAGTGTCCGGCGAATCCATGGTGTGAAGACGGCAAGGGCAGAGCTGGTGGAGGAACACATAGATCTTACAAGAAGCCTGACAACATTGAGGAAAACGAAATGAAGAGCTAAGAATTCGTCAACTGATTCTCCCGAAAGAGAACCCTGCCTAGCTAACAAATGATTGACTAAAACCGAAGCTCAGTGATAGTCAATAAAGAACCCTTGGAAGAAGGAAAAAGAAATCCACGAGATTCTGATGCAAATCCAAGGCCTGTTGGGGAACTCTCGCGAAACCCAAAGAGATGAGCCTCTTCTCAGATTCTAGCAAAAACTCATACCAAATGGTAACCTCTAGACATATTGTGTCGAAGAAAAAATTAATCTTTAGTTACGTTTTTGTTCAGTCCCTCTTATTCAGAGGGGTTTGAGTACGAAATGGGTAAATAGTCCAAAGCCATTGCTTTCACTTCTACTTATGGCATTTCACTTTTTCAGCTTCTGAAAAGAGGCCTTCTCTCCCTTAAAGCTTCTAGAAAACGCAAGAATTCATTGCTTTGTAATGAATTTGGTTTGAATCTCATTTGCCTTGAATTCTATTCTGCCGTTATCCTCAGAGGCACTCGAATGCCTGGTTCTGAATTGAGAGTAGATCAATACAGAGTGATTTATGCTAGAATCGCAAAGGATAGAGTCCTCATTCTGAGGATATGACACATAAGCAAAGCCTGCGAAAATGCCAGAAGCTCTCTCTATCCTGTTTTTGACTTTACAAAACGCGTGGTGAATTCAAAGACTACGGAAGATTTTTACTGAACATCCCTAATGCTTACGAAAAACACTCTTGGACCTAATTAGGAAGCTGATTCATGCGACTGAAAGTCTTTACTAGAGTTAGTCAAGCTTTTTGGAAGAATTTTGCACTCTAGTTCTTAGAGGAGATCAAGGAATTCTTTCTTGGTCAGTCCACATTGCTCAATTATTGAAAGCAGCGTGCCAGGTTTGATTTCGTTCTTTCTAGGAACGACAGCGAAATCTCCGTTAGGGCCTTCGACAATTATGTGACTGCCTCTTTGGCGTACAGCTCTGAATCCCTTTTTTGAAAGAGCTTTCAATACGTCTCTCCAGTTCATAACTGGAAGGGACAATATTCAGACTACGACCTCTGCAAATTCTACCTTTTTGCCTCTATGCGCCTTGGCCTTCTCTTCGAGGTAATCTAGCACAAGCTCAATGGCATCCTTGATATTGGAAAGCGCTTCCTCTCTAGTTTCTCCTTGGCTTATAGCCTGAGGAAGTTCGACGCACCGAACTGAATATCCTCCGACGTCTTCCCTTTCCAATACCGCAGTAAAGCGTCTCCCTTTAGCCGTCCTTACCGCCTTTTCTGGCATGGTTTTAAGAAGGCATCGTGCCATTATAATCTTTCTGAACTCTTTGACGGATGCGAATAGCTGCGAACTATTTCACCCTCCAGTAGAAGAGCTCGACAAAAATTCCGAACGCCCAGACTTCAAAGCACAAGAATTCATTACTTTCTATTGAGTTTCATTTGTGCTCTTTCTTGTAGGCTTTCCACCACTTCCTAAGCCTCAGAAAGAGCATTTCTTGCGCTAGATATCCTCAATCTTGATATTTAGTTTTCTTGCTATCTCTTTCTGCTTTTCATCTTTTGAGGCAAGGGAGCCACTCGTCCTCCTTGCAAGCAAGACATAAAGCAAATCGTACACAGAGGCTTTGTACGAATCTGCCGTCTCAAAAGCTTCGGAGACAAGCTCGTTTTGAGGCATCATTTTGATATTGTAGTTAGAAAGCTCGATCAAGCTTTCGATTGCTGCTTTGGCAGTTCTTTGATCGACTAGTCCTCTTCTTTTCAACACTAGTATCGCATTTGCAGATTCAGCTTCAATTAGTTCAATGCTAAGAGTTCCGGAGAGAAAGAGCTCTTTCATTCTCTCTTTATTTAGTCCATCCTCGTTAAGGCAAAATGCAACGAGGGCCGAACTATCAATGATTGCTGTCACGATCTTCCCTTACTAGCCTTGAGGCGGTCCCGGGCTTTACCTCTGGGAGATTCTTGAGTACCTTTTCCACATGCTCAAGGCTCTTTTCGCGTCTTGCTTGCTCGAGTCTGCTCTCGATGAATTTCCTGATCTCAGACGGCCACTCTACTTTCTCTTTGAGCTCTTCCATCTCCTTTTTTGTCTTTTGTGAAACTTTTACGCTGACAACAGACATATTTTTCGCTCGCTTGGTAGACTGTTTGGTTTACCAGATAGATAAACCCTATGGTAAACTTCAGAAACCGCTTTTTTGAGGAGATAGCCAGAAGATAGTGTGAAAGTTGGCCGGTTACTTTTGTCACTTCAAGCCAGACTTTATGTGTATAATTTGCTCATTAAAGATGTTCAGAATGTACTTCGCTCTGAAAAGGGTGGAGAGGGGTTCAACCATGAATTTGTCCAAAGCCATTGTTTGAGCTTCCACTTATGACCTTGTACCTTGACGTAAGCTGAAATGAGGTCTTCTTTACTCCGAAGATTATAGAAGAACAAGAATTCGTTGCTCTGTATTAGTTTCATTTGAATCTAGTTGGCGATGGAATATGTTGCTAGAGATCTGGCGCATCTCTTAACATGCTACGAGGGCAATTTTTCTTTCACTTTTGAAAGTATCCTCGAGGCTCTTTTCACCGCATCGCTAGCATCTTGCGGTCGCATCAGGATTGGTTGATACTCTGCTTGGTTTTTGAGTATCATGAGACCACCAAACTGTTTCGTCATCTCGGCAAACTCACTTGAGGTTAGTGCTTTCTTGACAGCATTCAATGCTCCCTCGTGACTTCCACTGTGTCTTTGACCAAAGTAGAAAACAGCTAGAGCGTCAAGCGCATTTATGGCACAGTGTATGCATGACGTTACGGCCGCATTGTTTTTCGAAGTACTGAGTGAATACTTTGCTGACTCGAGCATCTCCTCTGCCTTTTGCAAGTAATTCTTGTAAAGCCTCTTATCTAGAGGTTTTGACATTTTGCACGAACTCCGATAGATCTCTTCCCGAAACTATAGTGTAGGACTCGAGTATCGATTTTTCTAGATCGCTATGACGGATTCTAATGAAGTGCTCTTTGCTCATGATCAACGGCGATATTGCAAACCCGAATTTGGAAATGGTCTCGGAGTTTGCCCTTGAAGCACAGCTATTTGCAAATTCTTCATCATTGGTAATTACAAGAAGGTCAATATCACTACTCTCCTTTTCAAGGCTTTTCGCTACACTTCCGAAGATAGCAACTGAATAGATCCTTTTGTCCTTGAAGAATGGCCTGATAGTGGATACGAGTGCTCTCGGCGTATTTTCTTCGGCCTCAAATGCTGGCTCAATGATTGATTTCAAGGCATAGCTGTCCTCGTTCAGGCTCACTTGGTGCGCCTTTCCTACAAATTGAATCTTGAGAACCCCTCTTTTTTCTAGCTTCTTGACTACTTTTGATGCCTCGGGATGAGACAACTCCGCAGTTCTAGCTAATTCCCTTATCGTGAAGATCTTTCCCTTGTAACGGAGTAGAGTCTTCAAGATGCGAATCGCAGATTTGTTGCCAAGTAACTCGGTTGTGTATTCGTGTAGTGCCACATGGATGTACTGTTCGTACTGGTAGAAAAAGTTTCCATATGGTAATATAACTTACCATACAAAGATTCTCCGAGAGCAAGTTTCTTGAAATTGTCTTAGAAAGATATTGAGAAATACAGCTTCGTAACTCAATTTGAGAGAACCTTGACAATCTCTTGTTTCGTCCTAGCAGTTTTGAACCGTCCTTTCCCGTATTCTTTTTCTCCGCGCTTTAGTCTGCGAATTGTCTCCTTGTCAAGCTGGACTTCGAGTGTCTCGACCACTTCGCTAACCTTGATAGACGCAGAAAGCAAGTCTGCTGCAAGCTCCTTTGATATTTGGATCGAGCCGCGTTTCTTAGATGTCAATTCATCTTGGATCGCTTCATCCATACATAAAAGTGGTACTCACAATGGCCTTGATTGCTCAATGCAAAAACTCATACCAAATGGGAACCTCTAGATATATTGTGCCGAAGAAAAAATTCATCCTTGGTTACGTTTTTGTTCAGTCTCTCTTATACAGTGGGGTTCGAGCATGAAATGGAAAAGAGTCCAAAGACATTGCTTTCACCGCTACTTCTGACGTTGTTCTTTTTCAGAAGCTGAAATGAGGCCCTATCTACCTTGAGGCTTCTAGAAGCAAAAAGATTCATTGCGTTCTGTTTGAATCTGCCCCCATTGCTCTTCTAATCTTGTCTTCTTTGAAGGCCGTGACGGACCAACTTGCATACCAAACCTTACACTAGACGCCTACACTTTGGTGCCGCAGCTACTGCAAAACGTGGCTCTTTCTTTCAAGGAGGCGCCACAAGAACTGCAGAATCTAGAAGCAACCTGAGGCTGTGACGTGGGAACCTCTGAATATTGAGAGGGAGGTTGCAATGATACTGCGGGCCTTTCCCGCAGTGCGATGATACCGCCTATAACAAACAAAATAAAAGGAAGTAGTCCAAAGAGACTTGTTCCAACCACCGCCATAACTCCGCCGACAAGCATTAGAACACCTCCAAGTTTCTTACCTATCGCGCCTCCGGCCACACCAACGATTGAACCAACAATTGTTATCGACGCATACGCATAGAGCGATGACGCCCCAGAAGCTCCAAAAGCTACCCCTACGGCTCCTAAAAGGGCAGCAGCGATTCCGGCAAAGAATCCAAAAATGCAACCAATAATAGCTAGAACAAAGCTAGCCCGCAACTAATTGTCGTTCATTAGGGCGAGAGAGTAAGAAATATAAATTTATGGCAAATTAGGCCAATTCAAACTGTATAGAGACGAACAGCTTTTTGTAACTACATATCTATCCCACTCTCCAATTTGCCGTTTTGTGCCAATTGCGGAAATAAGATAGATGAAGGGTCTGCATACTGTGGTAATTGCGGCCAAAGACAGGACAGGGTTTCTACGCCCGTCTCACCGCCAAGCTCTCGAGGACAAGTTGTCAGGAAACCGAGCAAAAAGCGAGGGGCCCTATTCGTAATCGGAGTAATAGTTCTTCTCATCATAGTTGCAATCGCTTCTGTAGGCATCGCCACCTATGTTTTCATCCCTTCATCCTCTTCAACTCTTGCGCAAGGGCCGCTAAAAATCACTCTTTCAAAGACTATCTCTGACCATCCAGACGCTTCTGCTGGCAACAATGTCTACATCTACGAGGTTACTTTCACTAACGCAGGAAGTGGGAGCTACGATGTCAACCCATTCTTCTTTACAATGATTACCACTTCGAACAGTGTTTATGACACGACTTTCGTGTTGGCAGTGCGTCAATCATTACCTGCAGTCACCCTGAAGGCGGGTCAGAGCGCAAACGGACAAATTGCGTTTCAACTCCCAACCTCGCAAACTCCCTTGAAACTTGAGTACAAAGTTTCCCTAGAGGGAATCGACGAGTTTGTAACAAATCTTCCTTCTGTTTCTGTCTGGGTTTCGGAGCCAGATTGTTGCGGTGGTCAGATTTCACTGAGCGGAATCAGATCTGCTCAACTTTCCGCGACATACATTTTCAGCAACAACACCAATTGGTACTATACTGGAGATATTATCGCCATGAAAGTTGCCCTGAATGATTATTATTCGTCGGGGAGCGTCACTTTGAAATCGCTCACTCTTTCAAGTTCTGACACTGGGTTCACTCTGTCTTCAATTAGTCCGTCGCTTCCTCTAACAGTAACGGGTGGAGGTGGCGAAGTTGATGTTATGGTCTACATTGTAGCGCCGGCCTCGAGTTTCACTGGGGCTATTGATCTAAATGGGACTACAAACTAGTCTGGGCATCTACATCTTCCTTACCAAAGACTGAGTTCGTTGGGAACCATGCCGTACTATTCTCCATCCTCATTGACGTCCAACAATGCGGCGGAAGGGGTGCTCATTTTGTCATGGAACGACTCTCGCATGATCATCTCATCAGTTAAAGCGAAGGTCAGATACGGAAAGATAGGAAAAATCATTTGGTGTTCGCTTTCAAAGCCTTGTGGTTTGCATTGTAAACGTGAATCCGCTGGTGAGCACTCCTCAATGATGACTGCTTTCGTTTGACTTTTCTGAAGATAGCTTTACTGACTTGGCTCTAGATTGTGACTCTCCTTTGAGTTATTGGATTTCAAAACACTCTGCAAAATTGCAACGATTCCTCCGATTAGGGCCCTTTGGTATGAGGCAAGGACCGCCTTTATCAATGGTCGCCCTAAATATCTGAAAGGTATGAAATGCTCATTGTGGTTTGAGCGCAGAGGCATGAGCTTCTTTGTAGCCAAAATGCCGCGAGTGTGGGCAAACATCTGTTGATAGGTTAGAAAGATCGCCTTGTTTGACATTAGTATCTTATCAGCGCTGAATCCACATTCATAACACAAATACACATCAAGGCTTGGAAAGTCTTGGTCTAGGACGGAATACATCCGACTCGTGCAAAAAGGACATTTTGGATTCATGCTGCATCAATTGTCAGAATGATCCTGAAAACGTCTTATTCTTTTCAATTTACCTTTCCCAGATCAAGAC
>DAIDAB010000085.1 GCA_027310845.1 bacterium
ATATCAAACATGACCCCTGAATTTGGGGCAACTGCGTCGCTGTTTCCGGTTGACGACGAGACGCTGAGGTACCTCAGACTCACAGGAAGATCAGATGCGCATGTTGAATTTGTGAAAAAATATCTCGAAGCTCAGGAGATCTTTGGAGTTCCAAAACCTGGGGATATTGACTACTCACAAATTATTGAAATTGACCTTTCGAAGATCGAGCCCAGTGTGGCAGGCCCGTCGCTCCCCCATGATAGAGTTGGACTAGCCAGCCTCCCCGAACACTTCATGACGGCAACTGGAGTAAAGTCCGGTGAGAAAAAGAGTAGCAAGCTGACAATTGGTGAAAAAGAGTACGGCCTCTCCGACGGAGATATTGTAATAGCCGCAATCACGAGCTGCACGAACACAAGCAACCCTTCGGTGATGCTGGCGGCAGGTCTCTTGGCAAAGCGCGCTGTGGAAAAGGGACTAACGGTGAAGGAGACTGTCAAGACGAGCTTGGCTCCTGGCTCAATGGTCGTCACAGAGTACCTCAAATCGACCGGGCTGCTCCCATATCTTGAACAACTCGGCTTTGGTGTCGTCGGATATGGGTGCACAACATGCATAGGGAACAGCGGACCACTTCTAGAGCCTGTGAGCAAGGCTATCCGGGACAATAGTCTGACAGCTGTTGCAGTGCTTTCAGGAAACAGGAATTTTGAGGCCAGAATCCACCAAGAAGTCAGGGCCAATTTTCTAATGTCGCCCCCGCTTGTTGTTGCATTCGCTATCACAGGCAACATGTTAAAGGACCTCACAAAGGAGCCGCTCGGAACAGGAAAAGACGGAAAACCTGTGTTCCTCAAGGACATTTGGCCTTCGCAGAAGGAAGTCAACGATTACTCCACCAGAATCAGTGCCCAGATGTTCAAGAGCAGATATTCCGAAGTCTATGGCCAGAACTCAGAATGGAACAAACTTGATGCCCCCTCTGGGCTCACGTACAAGTGGGAGGCAAACAGCACGTACATACAGAGGCCTCCATACTTTGATGATTATGCTGAACGTAAAAGTCGCGGGGCTAGAAAATTTCCCGATGTCATCGGCGCAAGGCCGTTGTTGCTACTCGGAGATTACGTCACGACTGACCACATCTCTCCGGCTGGTGCGATAGCTACCAAGTCGGTGGCTGGAAAGTACCTGATTTCTAAAGGTGTGAGCGTCGAAGATTTCAACACCTACGGGGCGAGACGCGGGAATCATCTGGTCATGATGCGTGGGACTTTTGCTAACACCAGAATCAAAAATGAGATGGTTCCAGGAATGGAAGGCCCGGTCACAAAACATTATCCCGACGGAGAAGTGCTTCCAATTTATGACGCTGCAACGAAGTACGCAAATGAAAGAGTCCCACTTGTCGTAATTGCAGGAAAAGGCTTTGGCACTGGAAGCTCGCGCGACTGGGCCGCGAAGGGACCAAAACTCTTGGGAGTTAAGGCCGTAATCACCGAGAGTTTCGAAAGGATCCACAGGAGTAATCTTGTCGGAATGGGCGTGCTTCCGCTTCAGTTTGAACAAGGCGTGACCGCGAGGACCCTCGATCTAGACGGCTCCGAGACATATGACATAATCGGAGTAAATGAAGGAATAAAGCCAAATGGCCAAGTGAAACTAGTAATCACGCGAAAGAACGGTGAAAAGATCGAAACGCGGTTGCGCGTGAGAGTGAATTCGTTGATCGAGGTCGAATATTTTACGAGCGGAGGAATCCTTGACTATGTCCTCGAAAAGGCCGAGCAGAGAAAGAGACTAGCCTAACCTGGCTCAAAGAGTCTTCCTTTGTTTTGATTGGACCTTTTTCGCAGACTTTCGGTGTTCCTCTTCCTTTTCTAAGATAACTGTCTCTGCAACTCTGGCCTCCAATTGCATACCAGAGGACGCCTTCGACACCTCCCTCAGTTCACTGAGCTGGAGCGCGAGCGATGAAGCCTGCTTCCCCCGAGGCGTAACAACGTATTGAGTGACGTATCTCAATCCGAGAAGCTTCGGCTTTGGCTCGATCAAACCCTCTCGAATCAACTGATGGAGCGCACGGCTCGCTGAGCTACTGCTTTTGCACGCCTTGGTCGCTTCAGTGTAACTGATCACATCGGCCTTCTTTCTTGCGATGTAAGCTAGTAATGCAACATCTGTGACTGGGCGGCGCAACTCGTTAGTTTCTGCTTGATTGGCAGTCGATATAATAATAAATCGAATCTCAACTATTGAGAAGGTTCACTCTTTTTCAGCAGCATGGTCTATGGAATGAACTAGCCTTTCCAGATTCCAACTGCGAATCCGACTGTCCAGAATATCGGGAACGAGTAGAATATGGGGCCGAGGTGCTGGGCCTGCGAGAGAAAAATCGCGACCGCATGACTGAAAACGTAGTTTACGCTGAGCAGCGGGATGCTGAGTCCGAGAACACCAGCGAGAAGGATGCCAGCTACTATGAGAAAAGCCGAAGTCACGGCCTTCTTCGCTCCTACTCCAAAGAGCAGTCCTGCAACGAAAAGCATGAGAATGGTTAGGAGACCTGAGAATGCTTCAAACCCACTTGGAATCGTAGTCATGACTTGTTGCACCTTCTACACAAAGAGCATCAAAGGGTTTGTATTATGCCATGTAGTGCACGGAAGATAGAGCCTTTGGTTTAGAAATCATGACAACGCTCGTGAGATAGTTCGCACACATGGAGGAAAACTTCCGCATACAAGCAACGCTTTAGGGCTCATTATCCAACCAGAAGAATGTAGATTCTAACAGCTGCTGTTACAAATCCTACAAGTGCTTAGTTCTGCTTTGAGAGACAAACCAGAACTTGATTGTGGGTGTTTTATCCTTGTCTTAGTTAGAAAGATAGGAGCGGGGCTAGGCATAGTTCCATCTTCTTCTTGCGTTCCATTCCCTTGATCTCTATTTCGCGCCTGAGAGCCTTTGACTTTGATCTGTAGCGCTCGAGATGAACAAGCTCAACAGGGCGCCTGGATCGAGTAAACTTTGAAGCCCGTCCAGAGTTGTGAAGCCGTAATCTCCCCTTCGGATTGACCGTATAGCCAGTATAGATCTCCCCCTTTGAGCATCTCAAGAGGTAGACATAGTGTGATTTCAAGGCTTTTCTCCAGCGCTACCCCTTCACAATTCGACTCAATTAAGTTTCCCAGATTTGAGTGAATTCTTAAATTGCAGTATGGAAAATTCATGTAGTATGTCCACTGGTCAGAGCCTCACGCAGAAAGAAAGGATGGCCTTAACCGCTGAGATGATGCGTTTAGGGGCGACGCTCCTGAGAGAGGCCTGCCCGAAATGCGGCGGTGTTCAGATTAAGTTCCAAGGTCGAATCTTTTGTACATCAGAGGACGACCTTGAAGCAGCACTTTCGCCAGAGGAAGTTCAAGAACCCCAGGGGAGGACCGGATCAAAGCAGGAGACTGCAAAGACAGTCGAGTCAAAGGTTGAGCCATCGCAGGAGAATGTAGCAATCAGAGTATTATTAGAGCAGAAACTAGCCGCCGTTTCAAAACAGCTTGAAACCTCAACTGATGTCGAGGAGCAAACGAAATTGCTAGACCTGATCTCAAAATACGTAGAGACGATTGAGAAACTCAAAAAGCAGTGATGAAAGAAATTTCTTCCAAAGGAAAGCCTTTCAAACAATCGTCATGCTATTGAACTCCAAACTGCAAGTAGAAAATCAATGTCATCCAAGAAAAACAAAGAACAGTACATTCCAGAGTGCTTTGCATGCGGGAGGAAGGTTCCCATTCCAGAGGAGGGAAACCACCTCGGCGACGAGATCATCTGTGACTCTTGCAGGGAAGAAATGGTCTCTTCACTTGAAGATGCATGGGTAAAGCAATCTGCGTTCCTAGATTCCGCTTTGAACTAGGCTTTTTTCACCCAGACAGATGTTTCTCCAGAAAAGACACTGATCTCTTGTATGCATCGATCTTGTTCTCTATCTTCCTAAAGCCATGCCCTTCGTCTTGGTAGAACTTGAAATCGACATGCTTTCCAAGTCTCAGGAGCTCGTCTCTTGCCTGCTCAGACTCTTCCAAAGGGCATCTCGGATCGTGCGCGCCTGCAATTACCTGAACTGGCGCGCGGATCCTATCTAGAAAGAAGACTGGAGAAGCCTCACGTAGCCTCTCTTCGTCTTTTTCAGGATCGCCCATATTTTGGAGGTCCCAGTGGCGCAGATCTTCCCTTTCGTTTTTGATTTCGGTGAACCAGTTGAGGAAAGGTACGAGTGCTGAGCCGCATATCCATCTATCTGGGTACTTGGAAAGTGCGCACATTGTAAGATACCCACCAAAGGAGCCACCCGTGACAGCAATTCTCATTGGGTCAGCGATTCCTTTCTCGACTAGGTAGTCCCAACCGCTTGCGCAATCAGCAAGGTCGAGATCCCCCATCACGAAGCGGTTAGCCTCTCTGAATTTTTTCCCATAACCCGCGCTTCCCCTGTAGTTTGGAGAGAGTATCACAATGCCAATCGAGCTCAGTACTTGCTTTATTGGATCCCAAATATTGAGTTCTTGCGCCGTCGGTCCTCCATGAATGTCAATCACAGCTTTGAGTCGCTTCCCACTTCCTGCCTCTTTTGGCATGAAAAGCAGCGCTGGAATCTCGAGTCCGTCTTTCTTGCATTTGTAATAAACCTGCCTTCCCTCGACAAAGTCGCTAGTGTCTATGTCCGATGGCAAGCTGTCTGTGAGCTGCATGAACTTTTTGCTTTCAAAATCATACTTCCAAAGATCTGCTGGATTCTTCGGTCCAGTAAAAAGAAGCACGATTGCGCGATCATCATGAGTGAATTTGGGACTGGAAATTACTCCATGTTTGAAATCAAGAATACTTGGTCCGCTAAGGTCAAGATCATGAACCACGAGCCTGATGTCTCCTTCCATGTTCATAGAGTAAGCCACCTTCTTTCCATCATGGGAAAACACCGGGCCGTAGTACTCATACTTTGAATCTGTCAACCAGTCTATCTGATTTGTAGCGATGTCCCAGAGGCCAACATCGTAGGAGCCCTTTGAAGAAGAAACGAAAGCGATTTTCTTTCCGTCTGGTGACCATTCGGGGTCGTTTGCATCGATGAATTTACCTGTTTTGGGATCCTTGAGCCTTAATATTTCTCCACCATCCAATGAGGTTACAAAGAGTCCGCTGTCCTGTCCCGTGACACTGCTTGCAAAGGCTATCTTTGAATCAACTGGAGAAAGAAGTACTTGATAATCAGAAAACTCGTGATCGCTGATTCGCTCTATCGAGCCGTCTTCAATTTTCATCACATATATTGCGAATGAACCGCTCATGTTTGAGACAAATGCTACTCTCTTTCCATCTTGGGATAGGGAAGGCTCCGGGAGTATGGAGAAATCGGTGCCCGGCGTCAAGTTCTTTGGCTCTCCTTTCTCAATGTCAACAAGGAACAGGTCGAAATTCTCATCTCCTTGATAATCTTGCCCATAAAGTAGGGACTTCCCATCAGGAGCGAATTTCGCGCCGAGCTTACTTTCGGAGTCAAAAGTGAACTGGCTTGATTGCATGGAGGTTTCTGAGAGTTGACCCAGATACAGCTGCCACTGCCCGCTTTTGTTCGACGAGAACGTCATTCTGTCGCCGACCCTCGAAAGGTCAAAGGAGCGCACATTTGGAACAGCGAACAGAGATTCGATGTTTAGCTTCGTATACTGATTCACCCCAATAACTCTCGAGAACACGTCTTTAGGTTTTGTCCTAAAACACTGCGCACGGAGTAATAGAAAATTAGAAAAGCAAGGCAATTGAAACTTGGTCTAGGTATAATCACAACATGGTAGAAGTAGGTCAGAAGGCTCCAGAAATAGAGCTCGTGGATACGGAGAGAAAACCTGTCAAGATTTCAGATTTCAAGGGAAAGACAACGGTGCTTGCATTCTATCCTGGCGCGTTCACGGGGGTGTGCACAAAGGAAATGTGCACGTTTAGAGATAGTATGTCGAAATTCAATTCGCTCGATGCAAACGTTGTGGGAATCAGCGTAGATCCGCCATTCTCAAACAAGGCGTTCAAAGATGCGAACAAGCTCAACTTTGTGATTTTGAGCGACTATGCAAGAAATGGAGTCAGAACATATGGCGTTGCGCACGAGGACTTTGTGGGATTAAAAGGGTACACCGCAGCCAAGAGATCGGTCTTTGTTTTGGATAAGGATGGTGTTGTCCAGTTCAAGTGGATTGCGGATAATCCTGGCATTGAGCCAAACTATGAGCAGGTTGCTAAAGAAGTGGAAAAGCTAAGGTAAGCAAGATCTACTACTCTATACACTGGACTTGCGGGCAGGGACTAATTTGCTCTGGTGAGTGCACTAGTCCCGGCTAGACTTTCTTTGCGCCGTGAATCTCAAGTTCGCCATCCTCTTTCATTGTGACACTGATGCCAGACTTGCAGGCTGGACAGCGCGTGTTGGAGAAGGTTTCCTTGCTGCCTTTTCCGCCAATCGGGAAAAAACGCAATTTGGTATTCCATTCGAAATGACAGTTGCCGCAGCTTAGTCTCAGCCTTTCTATTTCTTGCAAGAATCCTAGGACTTCTGCTGATTATGAGAAACAGTCAGAAAAATAAGGTTTGTCATTCGTTTAGCTTGAGGATTCCGATTCAATGTTTTCTAACGGGCATGCTGAGGAGTTTCTCACCGTTCTCCCGAGTATCTCTGAAAGAATCGCTGGAGAGATTCCAAGCTTTCGGATAGTTCCTCGAGCCTGATCTTCTTCGGGAATCCGACTAGCCCATTTCAAGAGCCATCTCTACGATCTGTTCCTGTTGTGATGTCAGGTCTTTATCTCTACTGGAGCTGTTGGATCCAGTTCTCCCGAGCTTCGACCAAGAGCTGAACTCGATCCTGGCCTCGACACAACTCTGTGCTCATAACTAGAGTCAGACGTCGGCCGAAATTGCGATTACTCTTAGGACGACCTCTAATGATTTAGTTCTAATCAATCATTGCATCGTTCACATATGCGGTGAGAGTATCTATCTCGGAAGCCATGCAACATTCGCACTTTTGGGAGAGACAGATCGTGGCATGTCGATGATTGCAGATATTGCAAATGCACATATCTGCACTCACGGTGTAGCTCATTAGGGCTCTTGAGAGGAGGCCTGCCAAATGAACATTGCGAAATCAAATTCGATACTTCAAATGTAATGCTGGAAAAGCAGATTCAACTCGTCAAATTCTACTACTTGTTCTTGACAGGGTGTCTTGTGATCAATATGTCTTGGCCTTCGATCTTGACGCCATAAAGAGGCTCAGGCTCGAGAGGCTCATCATATTTTCCCGTCCCAGTCTTCAAGTCCCACTCCGCCCCATGTCCTGCGCAGACCAAGGTGTGTCCTTCAAGCATTCCCTCAGAAAGATCCCATTCCTCGTGATGGCATATTCCTCCTATGGCATAGTACTCCCCGCCGACATTAGTCAAGACCACAACATCGCCGTCTAGGTCTATGCGCTTGAGTGAACCTTCATTCACTTCTGAAACTTTGGCCACTTTGACATACTCTGAACTGGTGCCACTCTTGGAAGACATGGTTCCGAATCTGCCACTTAACTATTTATTCCTGGTACTGCTCTAGCGGTTCATCTGTCCATCAATGTCAGGGCGATTTCACAATGACAGTGCCGTGCATCCACGGGTGATAACTGCAGTGGTAGTCGTAGGTCCCTGGAGTTGTGAATGTGTACGAATAGATTCCTCCTTGGTTGATAGGCCCTGAATCAAAAAGCCCAGTGTCGCTTGTCACCGTGTGAGGTACCGCATCATTGTTCATCCATGTCACAGTGTTGTTCACTCCGATCACGACTGTGATAGTGCTCGGCGAATAGTACGTGGTTGTGGCGTTCGTGCCTGAACCATAGTTTATGCTCACCTGGTTTGAGGGAGAGATTGATGTCTGCGCTGTGGTCGTTGTATTGTACGCCGCGTTGGGTAACACCGTGAGGTAACCAAACATTCCTATTTGCACGTGATAGACACAAAAGTACTCAAAGACCCCTGCGTATTTCGCGACAAAGGAGCCTCTACCAGTTAGGTTGCCAGGTGTTCCTGATACGACGACTCCAGGTGAATTGCTAGTGGGCTGAGTCGTGAACTTAACGCCGGTCAGATCGTTTGTAAGGCCAGGAATCGAATCGTTGATCTGGAAATTGTACGGAGGATCAACCGTGAACGTGTGCCCAGCGGTATCATTGACAATGAACGTGATGTGAACCGTATCGCCCTGAGCTACGACGATGTTGGCTGGAGTGAATCTGTCTTGGAGGGCCTGTGGTGTTTTTGCCCAAGTCATCGTAATGTATCTATTCTCGGGTGGTTGATTCAAAGCGATGAGGCT